>CBFDBN010000177.1:0-7743 GCA_965603055.1 uncultured bacterium
ATGAAATAACTCGCAATAAATTGTCAATTGATAATTGACAATGCGTCAACCGACGCATCCGCCTTTGGCGCGATTGTTAATGAAAAAACTACATTTTGACCTTGGACTTACGGCTATCCTCCTACTCCCTCCGACCTTCGTTCATCCAATTTTTATGTTTTTTCTGTAAAAATACTATAAATATATCCCAACTGTTTAGCTGTCCTGTTTTTTTTATACTTTAGCTCATTTTAGTCACTTGCAACTTAAAACTTCAACCAATCCGCATCATTCCTATTTTATCCTTATAGGTCTGAAAAAACGGATTTTGCAGCAACAAACTGGTCATTTGTTTGAATTCAGTTTTCTGAGTGACAATCCGAAATGCTTCCTCCCTTGCTTCGGTCAACAAAGAAGTATCATTAATCGGATCTGCAATCTTTAACTCTGGCAAACCATGCTGCCTCGTGCCAAAAAATTCCCCCGGCCCTCTTAATTTCAAATCCACATCGGCAATTTTAAAGCCATCATTGGTCTGGGTCATGGTATTCAATCGGGTACCCGCATCTTCTGTCAAGGGCGGTTTTGCGATAAGAATACAATAAGATTGCTCCCTGCCGCGACCGACCCTGCCGCGTAATTGATGAAGCTGGGTAAGTCCAAATCGCTCGGCATTTTCAATGACCATAATCGTTGCCTGGGGCACATCAACTCCCACTTCGATGACTGTCGTGCTAACCAGAATTTGCACCTTTCCCCTCTTAAATGCCATCATGATCGCATCTTTTTCATCGCTTTTCATCCGTCCGTGCAATAAGGCTAATTTGAATTGGGAAAATATTCCTTCGGACATTTTTTCGTAACTTTCGGTGGCAGCCTTCAAATCCAGTTTCTCAGATTCTTCAATTAATGGAAACACGATGTATGCCTGCTGACCTTTCGCGACTTTGGTTCTGACAAATTCATAAATATCTTTTCGTTTATTCTCGTATCGCCAGGAAGTCCGAACCGGGATTCGTCCCTCTGGCAGCTCATCCAGGATCGACACATCTAAATCGCCATACACCGTGAGTGATAATGTTCGAGGTATGGGTGTAGCCGTCATCACCAGCACATCAGGATTTTTGCCTTTTTCGGTTAAAACTGCCCGTTGTGAGACCCCAAAACGATGTTGTTCATCGATCACCACCAGCCCCAGTTTCTGAAATTCTACCTGCTCTTGAATAATCGCATGGGTACCGATAAGAATCTCACATTCTCCATTCTCAATCGAGGCTAATATTTTCTCCCGCTCCTTTTTTCGTTGCCCGCCAATCAGCAGCCTAACATTCACTCCCAATTCTTCCAGCCAATTGCGAAACGTCAGGTAATGTTGTTCTGCCAGAATTTCTGTCGGCGCCATCAAAGCCGCCTGGTAGCCATTTTCAACCGCGATTAACATGGTTACCAGGGCAATAATTGTCTTTCCAGAGCCCACATCTCCCTGCAGCAAGCGATACATGGGGCTGGTTCGTTTCATATCAGCACGAATTTCTCGAATTACTTTTTTTTGCGCTTCGGTTAATTCAAACGGTAGTTTATCAACCAGCGTTTTCAGGCGTTCCCCCACCGTTGCAAAATGAATCCCCTTCTGTTGCTGGCTTATTTTATGCTTCCGATATGCCAGCATGAATTCCATAAAAAACAACTCATCAAATTTCAATCGCTGCTTTGCCCGGTTCAGCGAATCAAAATCTTTCGGGAAATGAATATTTTGAAAAGCTTCTTCAAGATAAATGAGCTTGTGCCTTTGAATAATCGAATCGATAAGAATTTCTTCGACTTGCCCCCCATAAGTTCGAAGCAGGTTCCGCATCACTCTTCTAAAACCACGACTATCCAGACCCAATCGGCTCAAAGATTCAGTTGAAGGATAGAGCGGAATAATTTTACCAGTGTGAAGGAACTCATCTTCCCGATCCTCGCCATCTTCCGACAACAGGTCAAACTCGGGATGCACGATTTGCAATCCGCCAAAATAACCGATCTTGCCGCTCACCGCCAATGTCTGACCGACTTTGAACAGCCTTTGCCAGTATGGAATCTGGTGAAACCAGACACAGTTTAGAATGCCTGTATTGTCGCTGAGCAAAACGATAAACCGAGATCGAGCGCCTTTCTTAATCCCCTGTGTCATAATTTTACCCACCACCGTTGCGGTATCATTAGGGCGAAGTTTCCGAATCGGCGTAATATTACTTCGATCAAGATAGCGACGAGGATAATATTGCAGCAGATCGCCGACGGTATCGATACCCGCCTTTTTCAAAGCTTGCGAGCGCTTTTCTCCAATTCCTTTGAGAAATTGGACTGATGTATCTAGAGATTTGTTCGATGTCTCTTGCAAAAATCTTTTTCTATCTTTTGAAATGTTGGCATGTTACAAACCAGTTTTCTGCCAGAAACCTGGTTTGTTTCTTTAACTTTCTGATTTGAAATTAAATTAGCATTAGGAAATTGGAATTTTATTCTCACTTTCTCTCAAATGCAATGGTAAATTCCAGAACAATCTCCTGATCTTTTGGCACATTTACCAGGAACTCTGCTGTATTCGCATCCTTTTTATTAACCTGGTGGGTCGTATTTTTCACTTTCCAGAAGCCGTAAAATTTTTCAATCACGACAATTTCCACCGGTGTTTCTTTGTGATTCCGAATTTTAACCTGCCAGGTTTCTTCATGAGATTTTTTCCCGGTTGATACCTTATTGGTCATTGCCCGTTCGGCTTTGATATCGAATGCATTGCCCAAAAACAGACGAAGCTTTTCATCTTTCGGCGTATGATCGATCTTGTCTTCACCAATAAATTCCAGCGATGCATCAGCCGGGTCTTCCTTGTACACCCTCACCTTTCCAGCCGGCAATGGCATTCCCAAACCATTCTGTTTGCTGTTCATAAATTCTAAATTCACCCGAACATCGTCCTGGGATCGCCTTGGCTCATAAGTATAAATTTTTTTGACATCCGATTCCGCAGTGGGAAATAGCGAAATCTGTTTGATCTGGTTGTTATTGATCGTCGCGGGGCGCTGCAAAGTGTAAAGATGATATTCAAAAAAGGCTTTCTCCTCAAATTGTGGAGCAGCCATTTCCATCGCCTCCATTACATACCCTTTTGCCGCCCGAATCGGTCGGGGCGGAACAACACGATGAACATCACCAGCAATAAGCTTCAGCTTCGCATCTGGATAAGTCGCTCCGGATTTGTTGTCAATCGATACCCAGGCACTCAGTTCCAATTGTTTATCATCGTTCTTTGCCACAGCTACATACTCGGCATGCCAATTCATCCTTGATGTCAAATAACTCACTTCAGTTTTATGCGTCCCCTCTTTCTCGGTATTGATAGTCCAGACAAGCGTTGGACGCGTGATTAAGCCGCGGGGTAATTTCGGAAAATCAATATTCACAATGCCGCTTTTTGAGATGAGTTTCACTGTATCTGAATCTGTCTTCAAAACTAAACTGCTTCCCTCGTTACTCAACAAAATCCCATTAAACGTTTCATCTTTGAGATGAACCGTGATTTCTTTATCCAGGTATTTTTCTGCTATTTTGTCTGAGTTAATGAGGTCATATTCATAATTCTGCTCGATGATAGCCACCTTATCCGGTGCAGTCAACGATTTAAAATGAACCGAAGTCGGATCAATCGCGGCTGCAACCTCCTGGTATTTCAGCTCAGAAATACCCTTTTTCAGATCGATATTACGGCTATCCTTAACAACCGCCAGATCATTGTTATAAATCGTTATTGCCAATTCACGCTGCTGTCCAAAAGCAACAGTTGCGAATACGATTCCAAAAATAAGGAAAAGAATTATTTCTTTCATGATTCAATCCTCCATTTTATATCCTTAAAGCAAGCCCTCCAACGGCAGATCATTTAATAGATTCATCTGCCGAAAGAAGACCGTCGGCTTTTGTTACTGTTTAATTTAAAACTTTTAACTTATAACTTTTAACTCTCCAGGCTATGAAGATTCGCCTGCAATTTACTTAAATTTGCTTGAAAATCATTATTCTTTTGTCGCTCCCGCTCTACCACTTCTTTGGGAGCCTTTTTAATGAAATCAACATTGATCAATTTGGTATTAATACTTTCAATCTGCTTTTCCAATCGGGTTATCTCTTTGGTCAATCGATTTCGCTCCACTTCAATATCGATGAGCCCTTCCAACGGAATAAAAATCTCCAGATCAGCGATCACCGCGCTGGCTGAAAATTTCGGTTTGGTTAATTCAGAACCAAGTTCAATATCCGATAATTTTGATAATGAAATTAAATAGACTTCATTTTGCTTGATCAGATCGAGATTGCCATTATTACTGCTTTTTATTAAAACATGCGCTTTCTTATTTGGCGGAACATTCATCTCACCTCTAATATTCCGAACCGCACCGATCACCTGTTGGATCAAAATTATATCTTGTTCAGCCTGATCATCATAATAATTTCTATCAGCATTAGTCCAATCAGACACGATTAAATCTTTTTCATCCGCTAACTTTACACTGTGCCAGACTTCTTCGGTAATGAACGGAATAAATGGGTGTAGTAATTTTAGAATATTTCTTAACGTATAAATGCCGATTCCCAGTGCCATATCCTTTGCCGCTGGATCATCGCCATACAACCTCGGCTTGATCAATTCCAGGTACCAATCGCAGTATTCTCGCCAGAAAAACGAATAAAGATTGTCCACTGCTTCATTGAGATGAAATTCGTTCAACGCCGTTGTCACTGTATCAATCGTCTTATGCAGTCGACTGAGAATCCACCGATCTGCCAGTTGCAACTGGTCCTGGCGATCAAGATAAGAATTGTTTTTAATCAAATTCGGCAGATCATTTTCATCAAAGCTCAAAGCTAAAAACCGAAACGAATTCCACAGCTTATTGGAAAAATTTCTTCCAATCTCAAAGCTGGATTCGGAAAGATTAATATCCTGTCCTTCAGCCGTGAGCATTAGAAGTGAAAACCGAACTGAATCAGCACTGTATTTTTCAACCATTTTCAAAGGATCGATGCCATTGTTCAATGATTTGCTCATCTTTCTGCCCTGGGTATCACGAATTAAACCGTTGAAATAAACATCACGAAATGGTACATCGCCCATAAATTCCAGTCCCGACATGATCATTCGAGCCACCCAGAAGAAGATAATGTCCGGGGCCGTTGCCAACGTATTGGTCGGATAGAAATATTTCAACTCCGGCGTGTCTTTGGGCCAACCCATTGTTGAAAAGGGCCAGAGCCATGACGAAAACCAGGTATCCAGCACATCTTCATCCTGAATGATATTGTCGCTATTACACTTTTTACATTTTTCTGGCGCTTCTCGCCTCACCATCATCTCGTTACAATCCTGGCAATAATAGACTGGAATGCGATGTCCCCACCACAATTGCCTGGAGATACACCAATCCCTGATATTTTCAATCCAGTTGGCATAAACTTTCACCCACTTTTCGGGATGAAATTGGATTCTGCCATCCAACACAGCCTTAAGCGCCGGCTCTGCCAATGGTTTAATTTTCACAAACCACTGCGCCGAGAGATAAGGTTCGATAATGGTATCGCATCGCTGGCAATGGGCAACAGCATGTTCATGATTTTCAATCTTTTGCAGCAAGCCCGACGTCTCAAGCTCTTTGACCAATGCTTCCCGACATTTAAACCGATCGTAGCCCACGTATTTACCTGCATTTTCATTCAAAGTGCCGTCTTCATTCATCACATTGATTGGTTTCAAATGATGCCGCTGCCCGATCTCGAAATCATTGGGATCATGGGCTGGTGTCACCTTCACCGCACCGGTTCCAAATCTGGCATCCACCACTTCATCAGCAATAATTGGAATCTCACGATTCAGCACTGGCAAAATGGCTGTTTTCCCGATTAATTTTTTAAATCGATTGTCATTGGGATTGACTGCCACTGCCACATCCCCCAGCATGGTTTCTGGTCGCGTAGTTGCCACGGTGATAAATTTGCCATTTCCTTTCAACGGGTATTTGACATACCATAGCTTACCCTGCTCATCCTGGTGCACTGCTTCCTCGTCGGAAAGGGCAGTACTACAGCGGGGGCACCAGTTGATAATATATTTCCCGCGATAAATCAAGCCCTTTTCATACAAGCGGCAGAAAACCTCAATCACTGTTTTTGATAATCCTTCATCCATGGTAAACCGTTCCCGTTCCCAATCACAGGAACAACCCATTTTCTTTAACTGTTCGATGATGACATTGCCATATTTCTTTTTCCACTTCCAGACTCGATCCACAAATTCATTTCGACCTAACTCATGTCGGGTAATATTTTCCGTCTTTTTCAAATTTCGTTCTACCACATTTTGTGTGGCAATTCCTGCATGATCCGTGCCCGGCAGCCACATCGCCTCGTATCCCATCATTCTATGGTAACGAATAAAAATATCCTGAATCGTATTGTTATAAGCATGTCCCATGTGCAATACATCGGTCACATTGGGCGGCGGGATTACAATCGAATACGGCTTTTTATTTGAATTCACTTCACCGTGAAAATAGTTTTCCTCCATCCAATAACGATACCATTTTTCTTCAACCTGATTAGGATCGTACACCTTTGCTATTTCTTTTTCAGACATTGTTTCTTTTCTAACTCCTAATTATGAATTGATGTCCCATTAAGCTGGTAGCTGACAGCTAACAGTCTTTAAATTTCACTAACCTATAGATTGGTCATAATTAAATTTGAATTTATAAATATAAAGAATAAAATTATAAAATGAAAGATAAATTTAGGGGATGAGATAAAAAAAGGTGCATATTTTAATTTTATAACTTACTATTTTTAAATAGAAAAATTTTTCAAAATGGCCTGGTTATTTTATCTCACTCCCTGAATTGCAATGTTAAGAAAATCATTTATAAAAATCAAGTGAAAAATTTGGTACTTTTGTAAGTTTTTGTATTTCCAATAAACCATTTTTTGAGCAGAAATTTTTAGCCAAATTTAGAATGAACCATCAGACGTGAAATGTGAGACATTGAGGTGAACCAGATTTGGAGAAAATATAAATCAGAAGATTGGTTTGATAAGTATGAATTTAATTTCTAAAAAAAGAAAGAATTAAAATGAATTAGCGTAGCACAATCAGAACTATCAACGCCTAACGTCTTTTTTTAGGTCGTTCAAGTGTCTTGTAAAGTAAAAAGGTAAAAACAGCGCCGCATAAGCCAATAATGGCTACTATAATCAAAGCTAAATTGAGGGGGTTATTAAACATTTTTATTACCAAATTATCAATGTTGTTTTTTTGACCTTTCTGTCAATTTATGAATCAAAATAGATAATCCTAAGCCAAGAAAAGCAATTATGGCAATAGCAATCATTGCAATGTTGAAAGGATCATTAAACATTTATCCTTCTACCTTTGTCTTGTAATTTTTTAATATACTTAAATGCAAAAATCGAAAATAAAATAAATAAAAAATAGGCCAGTGCGCTAATTATAATTTTGAAGAGAGTTATTTCTGTCTCTTATACAAAAATTGCAATCAATAGTGCAATTAAAACAGCAGCGGCAACACCCAGATAATGTTTTGATAATTCTTTAAAATATTCGTCCATCCTCTTCTTTCCATTTTCGTTGTTTTAACATAAAATATAAGATGAAAGTCAACAAAAAATTTAATAGAGTCAGAATTGTTTCTCACCATTAACTTTATTGTTGAC
>CBFDBN010000178.1:0-7700 GCA_965603055.1 uncultured bacterium
TAAAAATATTAGGATCGCCTGTCGGTGAACCAACTGGCTGAGATGTGGAAGCATTCTGAAGTATGTTCTGTGTAAATTGCAAAATCCAAATGACAAAAAACAAATAAATTTCAAAGTTCAATGAACAAAAAGTTAGAAAAAACATCGTAGATGTTTAATTATTGTAGATTGAATGGCCAGCGATATATGATCCTTGTAGAGGATCAATAAGAAAAGCTCATGTCCATAAAATAAAGGAAATTAGATTGTCATTCAGACATTACCATTCTATTGGCTCTTTTTTGTTATGAAAAATCCGAAGAATGACAAGGGTATCTTCTTCTAATTTGTAGAAAATTGAAAATGGAAATCTATTTACCTGGATTCTTTTAATATCATCAACAATTGAGGGGTACAATTCAGGATTTAATTTTATTCTTTCAATGGTACTGTCGATTTCGTCCGTAAACCTCAGACCAAGACCTTCTGACCTCGCTTCATACCATTCGACAGAATCAAGAAATTCATTAGATGCTTCTCTGGCAAATTTAATTTTCTTTATCATATCTTTTATAAACTTCTTGTTTCAAATCTGACCAATCTTTAGCAGAACCAGGATTGGATCGGTAATTTGCCAATCTGTTCAAGAGAAGCTCTTTTTCTTTATCCGACACCAACTCAAGCTCCCTCGATTCTTTAATTTCATCCCACATATCTGTTATAATGTTCAATCTTTCGATTACGTTTAATTCCCTCAATTGCTGTACTATTTTGCTTTTATGAATAACGGTGGGCATTTATTTACTCCTTCAAATCGTGTGCGGCTGCAAGTATATAATTATGAAATTTTAATTGCTTTCAATATAAAATATTTTATTTGAATTGTCAATAAAAAAATTCAACTTAATGTCAAAATAATAAAAATATTGGGAGGCGCCTGTCGGTGAACCAACAAGGCTAAGATGTGGAAGCATTATGAAGAATGCTGCTTTGTAAATTCCAAGTTCCAAATGACCAAAACGTTAAAAAAACATCTTAGATGTTCAATTATTGTAGGATTGAATGCACACCTCCACATGACCTTTAATTTTTAATTTAGTTGATTCTTGGTTTCCAGTACCTGGGTCTCCTATGCATGTGAGCAATAGCCCAAATAACAACTGTATTTTTGTTCTCTATTGTGTAAAGGATTTTATAGGGAAATTTGGGGACATACGCTTTATGAATGTTTTCAGCTTCTATTAAATACCAGGTGGGATTCTTTTTAATTTTCTTTATTTGTTCGATTACAGATTGCTTAAATCGCTTTCCAAGACCTTTTGACTGAAGTTCATACCACTCAATCGCTTCATCAAATTCTTCGGATGCTAATTCGTGGATTTTAATCTTCATGGTACAAGCTCTCAAAATCTAATAGCCTCGCCCGCCCTTCATTGAATGCTTTCATTCGGTCATTAACTTCCTGTATCCACGATTGGCGAATTTCATCTTCTTCATAGTCAATACTGGCAAGAATTAACTCAGCGAATGTGACTCGTTCATTCGGTGGCATTTTTAATGCTTTATCTAAAAGTGCTGTATCCATAACATTTTCTCCTTATTGACTATCTGATTTATAGACCAATAAATCTGCTAAATACGATACCAACGATATGATATGAATATTTAATGTTCTAATCTTTTTCTTACCCAGGCGGGATTCCTTCGGCAATCTAAAACAGCATAAACTCGAACTTCATTTTCTTCAATACGATAATAAACAGCAAAAGGAAAGCGTTTTGAAAGAAGACGATAATATTTTCCAAAAAGAATACTATGAATTCCTGCATAGATTTTCAATGATTCGATGTCTGAATTTAAAGAATCTAAAAAGTAATTGCCCAGGCCTCTCTTTTGTCTCTCATAAAATCTATACCCATCGAGCAAATCGGCTTGAGCTGATTTCAAAATTTTGATATTCATGAAATTTTGCTTCTCATCTCTTTTTTCGCTTGATCCCAGTCAACAAATTCATCTCTACCATCACGAATTAAGTTTTCCCGTTCCATTAGAACAATTTCATGCCATTGTGGAGATGGAATATCAGATTCATTATTACACAGGTCATCCCATAATAGCTCCATGATACGCAACTTTTCTGAAACGCTTATTTGTTCTAAATTTATTTCAACATTCATGACGTTTCCCTTCATTTAAAAATCCTCTGTCAAGAGTTTTGGAAATCTACTTTTAATTTACAAGTCTAATTGAATTAAATTTACACTATTACAGGTGGATTGTCAAGAAGAAAATTCAATTTAATATCAAAATAATAAAATATTAGGGGGCTCGCCTGTCGGTGAACCAACAGGCTAAGAGGTGGAAGCATTCTGAAGGATGCTATCGCAGGGCGGCTTTAGTGTCCTTCCATCTCTTAGCCTTGTCGTTTACGGCAAGCGGTTGGATTATAGTAAAAGACTCAAGCTACATTTTGCAGCAAAACATTCCTATCTAACTCCAGCGTATAAGATAAAATTGTGTTTAAATCAAATTTCTTAGATGCGTTTATAATTTCAATACCTGACAGCTTCCCATCAGTCGTAGTATCAATATTTACTCCTTCTGCAATTTCAATGACGCCATCAGGCTTTTGATTACTTAATTCGATATACAAAGCATCGACTTCTTTATCATAATGTACTTTCATGCTTTTCTTCCCTTTTTTAACGGATAATTTGTTACGACAGTCATAATATCGCCCTCAACTTTTACAACAATTTTTAGAGGATATTTAAATCCATCAACATCTCTGATTATTTCATGCTCACCTTCACCAAGTTGCTGAGCCTCTATGATGCTAATTATTATGTCTTCCGAGATATTATAAAGCTTTGCCCTTCTTTTCGCATGTCGGGAAAATTTTATAATCACTAAATGATCTCCTTCATGTTATTTTTTCGTCGACATTTTTGGGTCGTCCTTTCTGTCCCCAGCCATACTTGGAATAATTCATCGTAGATTCATCATGATTCAAATTTTGTGCGGCTGAAAGTCTATAATTATGGAATGTTGAGTGCTTTCAATATAAAATATTTTATGTGTATTGTCAAGCAGAAAAATCAATTTATTGTCAAAATAATAAAAATATTGGAGGGCGCCTGTCGCTGAACCAACAGGCTAAGATGTGGAAGCATTCTAAAGGGTGCTTTGTGTAAATTCCAAAAGACAAATGAAAGAGAACAAATAAATTTCAAAATTCAATGACCAAAACGTTTGAAAAAACATCGAAAATGTTCAATTATTGTAGGATTGAATGCCCACCGCTATGTGATCCTTGTAGAGGATCAAGAAGAAAAGTTCTAATGACTAAACGAAGGCTCGGCGGAAAAAAGAACCTTCACATTGGTTAGACTAACCTTTTTTCGTGCCATCCATAAGTCATAATTCTGTTGCATATTAAGCCACAATTCTGCTGTAGTTCCAAAGGCTTTCGCCAACCGTAGTGCCATGGGTGTACTTACTCGAGAGCGACCTTTTATCAAGTCTGCAAAAGTACTTCGAGTAATCCCCAGAGCTTTAGCAGCATCGGTTATGGTCAATTGTAAAGGTTCCAGATATAACTCCCTCAAAACCGCGCCTGGATCCGCTGGACTGTACATCTGCATTTTATCATCATTCCTTTCTATAATCAATGATAATCTAAATAATCAACATCGTAGGCATCTCCATCCTCAAACCTAAAAATCACTCTCCAATTGCCACTCACACTTACTGACCAGAAACCTTCCCTTTCACCACTCAATTTGTGTAAATTTGAGCCTGGTTTATCTTAGATGAATCGCCTGTTTCAAAGTATTTCTTTAGACCTTTGTGTTTGAAGGATTCGATCATGCGATAATATAATCTAACAGGTTATAATTGTCAAGCTAAAAATGGATTGTTTTTACGGTAATCAAATTTGTGAACTCAAACCCTATAAGTGAGTTGATTTTGAATATTATAATGCATCAAATTTTTATTAGTGTAATTCGTTAAATTCTCAAAATTAGCGATCTCTCTCAATCCACCCCATAATCCCCGACAAAATAATCACCGTTGTCAAAAAGCAAGCCGCAACACCGACAAATAAAGCTCCACCAAGCTGTCCAAATCCGCGCCATATTGAGAAGACGAGTGAGCCAAAGGCTAACATTGTTGTGAGTGATGTGAGCAAAATAGCTTTTCCAGTGCTTGCAAAAACTGTAAGGATTTTACCTTTACCTTCGTGCTGCCAGCGATGAACAATATGAACACCATCATCGATGCCAATGCCGAGGATCATTGGTAATCCCATGACATTCATTACCGTCAACTGCTGACCAGTTAAATGCATCAGCCCGATCATCCACAACAGACCTGCTGCCAGTGGGATCATTGCCATCAGCGCATAACGAGTGCTACGAAAGTCAAGCCATAACAAAATGAATACAATCACCAGCGTTAATAAGGCGGCTCTACGTCCATCTCGTCCGATAATATCGACCAACGCCCGAAACACGGGTGGGAAACCTGTTACCTCATTACTGACCCTTTCTAAATCATCTACAAAGCGATAGAGAAAACGGGAATCGGTCCACATATTGCCAGCAGGAAATACAGTGACTAAAAACTGAGTTCTGTCTTCATTGCTGTAGCGATCCATAATTGACGTTGGTAATTGTTCTAATAAAATTGGTTCTGTGGAGCACATTTTAATGACTGAATTTTTGAAGTACGGAGCAAAGGTTTGCTGAAACCTGGATAAACCTGCAATAGTTGAAGGATTGTTTGAATTTAGTAATTGCAGAAAAATTTGGATCATATTTTTGGAGTCTGCTTTTTCAGGATCGCCCACAATTTTTTTACATTTATTGTCCACTTTATCCTGTCCGCCCAAAAATGCCATATCCTGCATTTCCATTATGTTCATTTCCAGCCGTTCAATTTCTTGACTGATCCTTGCTAATTCATCAGGGCGAACAGCTTTTCTCGGTAGTGATGAATTTATTGCTCGATAAATTTCTTCAATGTGTGGTTTTCTCTGTTCTTGTTGTTCAAGGGAAGGCAGGTACAATGTAATATCCTCGGTCATTGCCACTGTTCCCATCTCCCGATACTTTTCTGCCATCTCTCGTGAATTATCAATATTATCAGTCAGGATCATCCCATAATCCAAAGTCATGTCGAATTTTTCCAGTACCGTATCCTGCAGGGCAATTGATTCTAATCCTTTCGGTTCCATATTCATGTAATTGTAATCAAATGTTATGTTCATGGCTGACCAGATTAATAAAATTGTTATAACAATGGAAGCAAGAATGGTGAATACATAGCGTCTACTCAACCAAACACTTGTCTGTCCGAGTGATTTAAAAGTAATGTCCCGTTTTACCCTTTTTGTTTTTTGGTGTTTCTTTTCAATTCGTCGTTCCCTGAATACCAGCATAATTGGCAGGAAAAGAAAAGTTGTTAACAGAATTGCCAACAGACCCACTCCAGTAACAATTCCCATTTCTTTCATACCACGCGAGCTGGATATGATCAAGGTCAAAAAGGCAAAAGCAGTTGTTAAACCGCCTGTTAATATTCCCTTCCCGCTTTTCAAGAATGTTTTTTCCATCGCCGTTGCGATACTGTCGCCCATAGCTCGCCACTCGGTAAAACCTGAAATAATGTGGATCGAAAAATCAATACCCAATCCCAATAGAATAACTGCCATCATCTGTGTCATAATGTTCAACTGCCCAACCACCAGTGCAGCAAGGCCGATCGCCCATAAAATACCAATAAGCAGGTTAAACATTGCAAAAAGTGGAGCGACCCACATTCTAAACGAAATAATTAATAGTGCTAAAATAGCAATAATAGCAATTAATGAAGTGTATCCCAGGCTCTGCTGAGAGTAAACCATTTCATCACGTCCCACAGCCATCATTCCAGTAAGGCCGGCTTGAATACCTGGATATTGTTTTGATACGTCGTCAACAACAGCCCTGATAGCGTCGGTACCTGAAATAAGCAGATCAAGGTCAAACATGGTAAAATTTGGGATGACATTTAAGATCAGTGCTTTTTCATCGTAGGAAAGAAAATAGGGATCACCAAGCAATAATTTATCAACTCCGGCCTGAGCTTGCTGTGGGGAAACATCTTCTCCCTGGGCATACTTTTGCAGCAATTGAACAAGATTTTGGATACCATCCAAAAATATAACCGCCCCATCTTCCTTTTCTCGTGTGGAGATCGATTCTTCCTGTCCCACGTATTCCTTTTCCATGGCATTGTTGATGTTAAACAGCAGTCCCGACAGGTTGGGATCGGTAAAAATATCTTTCATGTTTTTGAGATCATCTTCCTTGAACAACATTAAACCATGATTTTTCAAGAAATCGACCTCCATTTTATAATCAACTCGCTGCACCAGTTTTTTATTTATGCGCGCTTGCAGCTTTTTTATTTCCGCTTTTAATTGGGAAATTTTAATTTCATTATTTTCACCAGTTTTCAATTTTTCAATTTTTTTATCGAGTTTGGCTATTTTGTCTTTGTTTTTTGCATTCTTGCTGGTATCAACGACTGTCAGAAGGTGCGAATTTAATTCATCAGCAAATTTTTTCATCTGGTCTTCTTCACCCTGCACCACCACAATAATGCTGGTCGCTGAAACAAATTCATCAATAATTTTATTGAATTGGATTGTTCTCTGGTCGCCCGAAGGTAACAAATCCGACCAGCGCATGGTAACATCCAACTGCTCAGATAGTGCGCCAAATATAAGTGTAAGAATGATTACGATAGCCAGCATCCGCCAGGGATGATTGACATGAAGGTGAGCTAATTTTTTTAATAGTTTTTCTCTCATTTTTCCAACCTCGATTTTTTAATGGAGTGCATCGCCTTTATGCGATGCAAGCATTCCATAAAGGGAATGCACTCCGATTTTTCAACAATTGTTTTTAAAACAGTAAAAAACGATTTAAAATAAACGGAACCAGGTACACCACAAAAAGAATTCCAAAGATAAAAATTAACAGGTAATGCATAAAAATCATTTTATCCACTTTTTGGCTTTTCATGGGACGAAAATAGACAATTTGCCAGGTCGTCCGCCATAGCCAGAATAAAGAATAGCCAAGTGTGATTCCGCAAGCCAGTCCTTTACACTGGCTCAATTCATTCGCATACGCAAAAGAGATGAATGAAAATACAAAAAATAAAAGCAGCAGAGCCAGGTGAATCGTGTAAAATATTTTTTGATTCTTGATGCTGATCTTTTCAAAGTCTTTTTTCCAATCGAATAATTTGTAGAATCGGGTATGGAACATCACCATAAGCAAAGAAAGAATACCGCCTGTGATGATACAGATTTTTGAAATAAGCATTCTTGATTCCTTTTAATTTTGTATTTCAGATAAGCAAATAAATTGACATGATTAATTGAACCAGCGATACGATACAAGTCGAATTCAAAATCATTTGAGAAACTCTTGTCGTAAATTCCTGGTGACCTTTTTTGTTAAAATAGCGATGAATAATGAAAGCAAAGATGCCGCTCAAGCTCAATACCAATGAAACAAACAGCCCTGCAAAAGATTGTCGATCGACCAGAATTAAACCATAGATAACAATCATCACTAATGGAATATGAATGATAAGAAATCCAGTTTCTCCACCAGGTAATTTAAATAGCTCCCATTCTCTCTAATAGGCAGAATCGATTTCAT
>CBFDBN010000179.1:0-7673 GCA_965603055.1 uncultured bacterium
ATGCGCATCTGGGCCGATTTTGAAAACACGCCTCACGTACTGATTCTGAAACCCATTATTGAGGAACTGCAACGGCGTAATCATCAAGTATTCATGACAGCACGAGATTGTTCACAAACGCTTGAACTGGCAACTTTTTTTAAATTAAAAGCCCATCGGATCAGTCATCATCATGGCAAAAAAACAGTCAATAAAGTTTTGGGACATCTTAGCCGCATTTTCAGATTGGTATTATATAGTCGAAAGAAAAACATTTCAGTTGCACTCTCCCATGGGTCAAGAAGCCAGATCATCGCTGCTGGAATTTTAAAGATTCCAACATTTGTCATGTGGGATTATGAACATGCCAGCCTGTCTTTAATTCATCGTTTTATAGACCGTCTGGTTGTTCCCGAGGTGTTATCAGCCGATGCGTTTGAACACTATATTGATCCATCCAAAATCGTAAATTACCCGGGGATTAAGGAGCATATTTATGTTACAAACCTGATAAATAATGGATCAACTTTACAGGACTTATCCCTGGATCACGATAAAATAATTATAACGATTCGTCCGCCTGCTATCGATGCGCATTATCATAATCACCAGGATGGCGGTAATGAACTGTTTTTTGAGGCATTAAAACATTTTTCTAAATTCAGCAATACGACAATAATTGTCTTAGCCAGAACAAAATTTCAACAGGAAGAAATTACCAAATTCATTAAGAATAATGGAAATTCCAACAATATTTTATTCCCAACTAAAGCACAAAACGGTATTGTATTAATCTGGAATTCAGATATCGTAATTGGCGGCGGGGGAACAATGAATCGTGAAGCCGCGGTTCTGGATGTCCCGGCATATTCAATTTTCCAGGGCAAATTAGGTGCAGTTGACCGATATTTAAACGAAACCGGTCGCCTGAAGTTGGTGCAATCAAAACAGGACCTGAAAGACATCGAGTTAATTAAACGACAACGTTTGCCAAAACCTCAATTAAATCAAAATAGAGAGTTGATAGATTTTATCGTTAACAAGATTATAGAAACCGGGATGATGGGACGATGAATATTTTGTTCTTGCGGGCTGGGATTTTTTCAAATTTAAATCATTATTTATTTGAAGCGCTGAGCCGCTCGCACAATGTGGTTTATAATGTTGACGCTGGAAAAGTATTAAAAAGGAAATCTCTCCAATTTTCATCATGGTACAACATTTTTCATACCATGGTCCATTACAAAAAGTATTGGAGACAGAACCATAGCAAGAACACATTTGCGTTTACAACCATGACCAGGCATTGCAACCGCTTCGTACGCTCACGAACCGATTACGAAATAATATTTCAAACGCAGTGTAAGTTCAGCATTACTGAAAATCCGTATGCTCGACCATACTATATTTACACGGACCTAACTCAAAAGTTAACTGATCGAATATGGCACAAGTGGGCGTTGAATGGATCATCCAAGGAGAATTCAAAATGGTATCGCCTGGAGACCGAAGCATTTCAGCGTGCTGAAAAAATATTTATTTTTAACGAACAAGTGAAAGCCTCTTTTGTTGATGAATACCAAATCAGTCCCGAAAAAATTGTTGTGGTTGGATCAGGGATAAATTGTGACACTTGTACAGCAATCGATTTTAAAAAGAAATATAAGCAAGGTTTCACACTGTTCTTTCTCGCAACTGAATTTGAACGTCAGGGGGGAAGTACTGTTTTAAAATGTTATGACATAATTAAACAAACCATCCCCGGCATAAAATTAATAATTGGCGGAAAGTGTCCCAAATTCAGACAAGAAGGAATAGAGATACATGAAAATCTCACCAGCGAATTCATTGAGTACCTTTTTAATAAGACACTAATTTTTTTAATGCCGGGTGCAATCGGTGGACTTCAATCTGTGTTACAGGCGATGAGTAGAAATTGTGTCTGTTTTGTTGGAGATAAAAATTTGCTATTAACTCATGTTATCAAAGATAATGAAACTGGATTTATCATTCCAACAAATAACCCTGTTATATTAGCTGAAAAAATAATTAATTTGTATGAAGATGATTCATTATTGCAAAATATTGCTACTCAAGCCGGTCATTTTGTCAATAGAAATTGCACCTGGGATAATGTCGTTAACAAAATGACTCAACATTTTAATAGCTAAAGAGAATGAATCACGATGCAAGATTTTCAAAAAAAAGTAAAGAACAATGCCAAATATATCATCCTTCAACAAGTAACAGTACCCATAATTAATGTACTGCTTGCCATATATATTATAAAAAAACTTTCTGTTATTGATTACGGCATTTATAACCTGTTATATGCGTTCATTGGTTATCTTACCCTATTTTCCTCCCTGGGATTATTAAATGTATTTCAGCGTTTTGTTCCAGAATACAATGCAAAAAAGGAATATTCAAAAGTAAAAATTCTGCTTAAATCAGGTATTATTATTCGATTTTTTTTGGCGACTATAATTCTCGTTGTTCTGTTAATTTTAGGTAAATACATCAATTATATATTTAAAGCTGAAAACCTAAACGAATATATCTTGATCTTTTCTATCGGCATTGTATTTTTCCTTGAAGTCCAGTTGGTGGAAGTGACACTTAGTTCTTTGTTGAGAAACCAATCGATTATGATCGGGTATTTGATATCGACGATAATACGAGCTGCCATTACTTATTTTTTTCTCCAACGAAACATGGGACTTAAAGGTCTACTTTTAGCGGAAACAATTTATTATGGAATTTTATTTTCATTACTCACGATTTTTTACTATAAAGGTTTCGCCTCAAAATTTAGCTCCCCTGGAAGAACATTATCGATTAAACGACTGTTACGCTATAGTGGCTTCAGCTATTTAGATGAAGTGGGCTGGACTATATTAGATGTAAAAACCGACTTTTTTATCATTTCCAGTTTCCTGGGGCCCACAATGGTCGGACTTTATGCCTTTGCAAATCAATTGGTGGAATCGGTTTCTAAAGTCATGCCATTCAAAATTTTGAGAACATTAATCCGCACAGTGTTTTTCACAAAATTTTCAGATACTGACCGGGATTACCAACTTAACCGCCAGTTTAATTTTTTAATTAAAATAATTGCATTTATCTCCTTCCCAATTTTTTTGATAGTTCTGGTATATGCTGATAAAATTATTACATATTTATTTGATGTCAAGTATTTATCCGCGCTGAACGTGCTCTATATTTTTGTTGGCTTTATGATGATTACCAGTTTTCAATTCCCATTGCAGTTAGTTGTCCAGGCTGTAGAGAAAGTAGAAATCACTTTTTATGCCAAAATTTTTTCAATCTATAACTTAATTGGAGATTTGTTAATTATCCATATCCTGGGAATAATCGGTATTGCTTTAATCACCTGTTCTGCCAGATTATTCCAGTTTATTTTTATCTATTATCGAATCAGAAAAATTGTGCCGCTGACGTTTGATATAAAATCACTTCTAAAAATATTACTAAATTCATTACTGATGGTGGGAATTCTTTATCTTTTGAAAGATTTTGTAAATGATACGGTTAGCTTAATTTGTTTTACAGGATTTGGTTTATTGTTCTATTTAAGCGCTTCATTCTTAAATAAAAGCTTTTTCAACGAAGAACGGCAAATTATTAACAATTTTTTACCCCGACCAATTTTTGTATTTTAATGGATTGAATTATGAAAATCCTGTGGATCGTACAAAGAGACTTACATCAAGATCTAAACGTTGCAACATGGCTGGAAATGACAAAATCACTTGCTAATAGAGATCATAAGGTAACATTGGTTGCCCTAACTACCCTGGCGGAAAAGTACCCACGACTGTCGCACAAATTATGCACTAAAGAATTGAGAGTGATAAAACGTTTTCCATTTGTTGCCATCAGTTTTCATCTGCAAATATTAATATTTAGCTTATACTGGCTTTTTGCGATTCGTCCCGATGTGGTAATTACCCATCCCGTTACGGCACTTTTTTTATTACCAGCAATTTTCGTTGCAAAGATTTTAAAATTAAAAGTCAACTTTGTTGTTGATATTCGCACGCTGCCGGTTCGGTTCATAAATTTAAATGACAAAATTAAAAATACGCTGGTTAATGCATCAATCCATGCCGGGAAATTATTTTTTGATGGGATTACAACGATTACCCCAGCGCTTCAAAGACTAATTGCTGAGAGATATAAAATTGATCCCCAAAAAATTGGAATCTGGATGTCAGGAGTGAACATTGACCTTTTTCACCCCAAAAAAATGAAGACCGAATCATCCTATAAATTCTCCATAATGTATCATGGTGTTTTGGCTGCGAATAGAGGAATAATCGAGACAATTCAAGCAATGGTTGAAGTAAAGAAAAAATTAGCAGATGTTAGATTGTTAATTCTTGGAAAAGGTTTAGAAGTCGATAAAATGAAAAAGTTAATTGATCAATTAAACTTAAATGGCTCTGTCCTATTCCACGATGCTGTAGATTATCATGAAATACCTAATTTCATCGCTGATGTGGATGTCGGTATCATCCCCCTGCCTGACGAATTATGCTGGCGAGTAAGCAGCCCATTGAAATTGATTGAATACCTGGCAATGGAAAAACCAGTGATCGTGTCACCCATTGAAGCACATACTTCATTTCTAAGCAATTGCCCTGCTGCAATATTTATCAAATCAACCAGACCGGAAGATATTTCAGCAGGAATTATTGAAGCTTACACGATACGAAAACAACTCCCTGGTCTGGGAAAAGAAGGAAGAAAATTCGTTATGAATAATTTCACCTGGGGTCACCAGGCTGCAAATTTAGAAAAATTCATTAAAGAATTAACCTGAGAGTAGAAAAATGACCTCCATTAAGTGGATTGAATCGGCAAATTTTTCCCAGTTGTTGATCATGTTTATACTTGGGTCAATGACCGGGCTAATTTACATGACGTTGACACCAGTTTGGTGGCTCATGTTTCTGGCAATTGCAATTATGATTGCTATTTTCATCAGTAATAAAGTTGGGATTCTAATTATTCTGGCAACACTGTTTGTGTTTCATTGGTTATTCGGCGTTTTCAGGGCAATCCCCAAAGAAATTACCTGGCTTCCGGATGTCATTATTTTAATCATGGCAGCCAAAATTTTATATTTACAGGCTAAAAAGAATCGATGGGAGAATTCGCCAATTGATCTCATCATTTTATCTATTCTGCTTTTGGGAATTATCAGCGCCGTTTATAACAATGTTACCGTCGTTACTTTGCTGTTTGGTTTTAGAAAATTTTTTAAATACACGCTCATGTTTTTTATCCTGAGAAATATTGAGCAGGATAGTCAATTCTACCGCTCATTTCTGATCGTTTTATTTATTCTGGCACTGCTACAAATTCCGGTGACAATTGTTCAGGCAATCTATTTTGGTACAATAGGCAGAGATATTGCAGATAATATTTCTGGTACATTGGGTGGAAATGCAACCGGGGCAATGGCGCTGTTTATGAGTTTTGTAATCAGCATGATGATGGGATTTTATACCCAGACCAAACGGATCGTTTTTATATTACTCAGCGCTTGTTTCTTAATTCCTATTATTTTAGGTTCGGGGCAATTTGGCTTATTAATCGCACCGATAGCTGCTCTGATTTGCTGGATTCTTGGACGTCCATTTACCCTGAAAAATATGCTTAAAATACCTTTGATTATTTCTGTCACTATCATGCTGGTGTTACCAGGGATTAATTATCATGACGCCCGTTACAAAGGAAACATGACTAAATTTTTAAAATCTCCCTCGGAACTTTATACATTAAATATTCAAAATCGCAAAGAGGGAACTTTTGGGCGATTTCAAGTTATTGACGTTGCCCATCAACTTTTATTCGAGCATATTCCATCAACCGTTGTTGGTTTTGGCCCGGGAAATGCCTCCCAGAGCTATTTCAGTGAATACAGCGGCAGATTGGACAAAGAATATCACGGTTTCAAAATCTGGGGCATTCAATATACGGCAACGATTCTCGAATATGGATTTCTTGGTTTAATACTATTTTTATTGCTATTTTTCCAACTCTGGCGGATTAATAGACGATTTTACCATCAAACGCAAAGTCAATTCTGGAAAGCAATTTCTGTCGGTTATAATGGAGTATTGTTCGTATACATTGTTGGGTCCTTTTACAACCCAGTCTGGTACTACGACATACTGTCGTTTACATTCTGGTTTATCACGGCTGGACTGATTGTTCAAATGGGTACTGAAATGGCAAATAATCCGTTAAAATCCGTTTAATCAGTTAAATCCGTGTTCCATGTTTATCTTTTATGAGTTCACTTCATGAGCAAGAAAAAAAAAATATTAATCGTGGGTCCAGATTTATCCCTGCCGGGTGGCGTCGCCCATCATGTTAATACATTGCTATCATCGCCGTTAAGCCACGATTTTGAATTGGATTATTTCAAAGTCGGCAAAAGTTTGAATGATGGTCGAGTTAAGATTTTTATCAAATTTATTTTGTCCCCTATTCGCTTTCTCTGGAAAATGTGGAAATTTTGGCCTGATGTTGTTCACTTAAATCCATCTTTTGATCTGAAATCACTTATTCGAGAACTGAATATAATCGCACTCTGTAAGCTGTATCGACGATCGACGCTTGTTCAGTTTCATGGCGGTGACCTAACTACTTTTATGAGGAATGATCATCTTCCGATTTATTTAAGGCTAATTTTTAATTGGGCATCTTGCCTGGTTGTATTGACACATATTCAGAAAAAACCGTTGCTAAAACATTGCGCGGAACAAAAGATCAGTGTCATTCCGAATATGATAGATACCAGTTTATTCCAATGGAAGGATCGAAGCCAAAACTCTCAATATAGAATTTTATATATGTCAAAAATAGAATCGAAAAAAGGTGCGGTCGATGTAATGGATTCTATCCAGTTCGTATTAGGTAGATTTTCAAATGTAAAATTTCTATTTGCTGGAGATGGTCCTGATAAAGAAAAGTTGAAGCTATTCTGTTGCAAAAATAGATTTGAGGAACATGTTAAATTTTTTGGGTATGTACACGATCAAAGAAAAATAAATTTTCTCTGCCGGGGCGATATTTTTTTATTTCCATCACATTATCAAGAAGGCATGCCCTACGCTCTGCTTGAAGCCATGGCTGCTGGACTACCCGTAATTGCAACATCAACTGGTGGCATTCCTGAAATCATTGAACATAACATAAACGGCATATTGATTTCACCCGGCGAACCAACAAAGTTATCGCAGGCAATAAATAAATTATTAGCCAATCATCAATTACGGGAGGAATTTGGGACCAAAAACCGCTATAAAGCGGAAACTGAATATGATATCAAAGTCGTCTGTGAAAAATTCACCAGGCTTTATCGAAAATTGTCAGACCAGAATTGAACAAAAAAAAATGCTTGAGAAAACAATTGATGAATTAATCTTCTTTCTTGAAAAGCACCATTTTAAAGGATGGGAACCTTATGACATCACCGGTTTCAAAAATCCCCGGATCACAAGACCGCTGCGAGTATTTTTAACCCAGGTGATTCGTCTATCACCAATCTTTCTCCATCCTATTTTCAAAAATAAAAATGAACATGCTAAAGCTGCTGCTTTGTTTGCCCGGGCATTCCTGTTGTTATTTGAAATTACAAGAGAGAAAAAATATCACAA
>CBFDBN010000180.1:0-7660 GCA_965603055.1 uncultured bacterium
AAGTTTATACAGGAATTTTATTTAGCATCTATCATGAGAAGGAGTCATCAATGAAAGAGTTACATATTTATTTGCTGCTATTTGTTACAATTCTATTGGCTTTGATTGGTTGTACTAAGGATGAAAACAGCGCCAAAAGTATGGAGCAGTTACATAAGGAAAATGGCGTGCCGGTAAAGGTTGAACTGATTGAGTTACAGCCGTTCCGGTTGGAGCAGACTTTTCACGCGGTGCTGTCTGGAATTAAGGAGACCACAGCCAATGCCATGGTTTCAGATAAAGTTGAAAAAATCCATTGTGATGTGGGTGATCATGTTGAAAAGAATGCGGTGGTTATTTCTTTTCCCACGGATAATCCATCGGCGCAATATTTTCAGGCAAAGGTGGCGTTTGAACATGCCGGGACGACTTTAAAACGAATGGAAAATCTTTACCAGGATGGCGGCATCTCGCTGCAGGAGCTGGAAAACACTCGTACCCAATATCGTGTGGCAGAGGCGAATTGGGCTGCGGTGAAACAATCGGTGAAAGTGAAAGCGCCCATTCGAGGTACGATCACCAGTATCAATGTTCAGGAAACGGATAATGTAAAGCCGGGCGATGCGCTATTTACGATCTCTCAAACTCATCAATTAAAAGCGAAATTGTGGGTTGCAGAAAATCAAATCAATGATTTTGAGGTCGGTAATAAAGCCACAGCTTCCTGGAATTCGATTCAGCTCGAAGGAACGGTGACCCAGGTGGATATGTCGTTGAATTCGGAGAAACAGGCGTTTGGAATTTCCCTGGAGTTTGATAATCTGGATGATAAAATCATGAGTGGCGTCAATGCCGAGATCAAGGTTTTCAGCTCGCAGGGCGAAGAGGCGGTGATTATCGACCGGAAAAATATCATCAAAAAAGATGATCGGGATTATGTTTTTGTGGCAGAGAATGGCATTGCAAAGGAACAAGAAATAACGGTGGGAAGATCGTTGGGGCTTGATGTGGAAGTTGTCAAAGGCTTAAAGCCGGGGGATTCGCTTGTTGTGGAGGGGCTGTTGCTGTTGGAAGATGGAGTGAAGGTTCGGGTTGTTGATTGATGGTTCAGTTGGCAGTGTCCAGTCTTCAGTCTCCAGTTGGCAGTCTTCAGTTTGCAGGCAGGATTTTGGTGTTCGCTTATTGAAATTTGTTTGTTATTTGGGATTCAATGCCATTATGTTAAGATGCTATGTCATTCCTGACGTAGCGAAGCGGAGTTCAGGAATCTCGAAATAAATCGCGCTAAATATTAGGTTCATGTTAGGTTAGGAGATTCCTGCATCCGCAGGAATGACACAGAATAGCTACACAATTTTCTAAATTTTATCATTAATACATACGAAGGAAAAGAATAAATGTTTTTATCTGATTTATCGATTAAACGACCGATTATGATGAGCATGGTGCTGATTGTTTTTTTGCTGTTCGGCGCAATTGCTTATTTTGGGTTGAATTTGGACCTGGTTCCTGATGTGGACTTTCCAATTGTGACGGTTCAGACTATTTATCCCGGCGCTGGTCCCAAAGAAATTGAAACGCAGGTGACTAAAAAAATTGAAGATGCGGTTTCGTCGATCAGTAAAATTGAGGAGATGACGTCTTATTCGATGGAAGCGGTTTCTTATGTGGTGATCCATTTCGAGCTGGATAAAGATATCGATATTGCCAGCCAGGAAGTGAAGGACAAGGTGGATGCGATTTTGAACAATCTCCCAACTGATGCCGATCGGCCGGTCATTCAAAAACTGGCCATCAACGCCTTCCCGATCATTGATGTGGTTCTGTCTGGTGATCTGGAGATGACAGAGTTGTACGATATTGCTGATAAAAAGCTCAAGGATCGCTTCTCACAGATCGAGGGTGTTGCCAATGTCAATGTGACCGGCGGCGGCGAGCGGGAGATTCGGATCGAGCTGGACAACCGGGTTGTTTTTCAAAATAAAATTAATTTGACGACGCTGTCAGGCATTTTAAAGGCGCAAAACATGGACATGCCGGGCGGGCATTTTCAGCAGCGGTCCCAGGAATATTCGGTGCGATTAAAAGGCGAATTTAATGATGTGGAAAATCTCCGTGAGCTAAAAATTCCCACTGGCTATGGCATGAAACGGCTGGGCGATATTGCAGCAATTAAAGACGAGGCAGAAGAAATTCGGGTTCGGACATCGTATTTTGATAATGTCCGAAAGGTTGGCAGCGATAATGTGGTGCTGCTCAGCCTGATCAAAGCCAAAAAAGGAAATACCGTCGAGGTGGCTAAGATTGTAAAAGAAAGTGTCCCGGAAATTGAACAGGAGTTGCCGGCCGGATGCAGCCTGGCGGTTGTTACCGATCGATCCATCATTATCAGCGGATCGGTTCAGGATACTTTGAGTAATATTGTGCTGGGCATCCTGTTAACCGGGCTGGTGCTGTTTTTCTTTCTCCACGACCTGAGATCGACAACGATTGTGGCGCTCTCTATGCCGTTGTCGATACTTTCGACCTTTCTGCTGCTGCAGGTTTCCGGCTTTACGCTGAATTTGATGACATTGACCGGGCTTTCAACAGCCGTGGGCATTCTGGTGACCAATTCGGTGGTGGTGCTGGAAAATATCTTTCGCCATAAAGAAATGGGGCATAGCAGCCGGGAAGCAGCTTCAAAGGGTACGGCAGAGATTGTTGTCGCCGTGGTCGCCTCTACGCTGACAAATATTGTGGTATTTTTGCCGATTGCCAGTATGAGCAGCATGATGGGACAGTTTTTCAAAGAATTTGCGCTGACCGTAGTTTATGCCACGATCTTTTCGCTGATCATGTCGTTCACGCTGACGCCGATGATGGCGTCGCTGATCATCCCGGAGCGTGATATCAAAAAACACCCCATCGGGAAAAAGCTGGAAGCCATGTTCCGCTCCTGGGAAGTTTTCTACCAGAAAGTGCTGCGCTGGATTCTCAAAAATAAGAAGCGTAGCGGTCTGGTAATTCTGTTCAGTGTGTTGCTCTTTTTTGGCAGTTTTATTATCGCTTCACGGATTGGATTTGATTTTATACCAGCGCTGGATGAAGGTGATATTCAAATTGAGGCGGAGTTGCCGATTGGTTATAACCTTGAAGAAACTGCTGATATTCTTGATGAGATTGAATCACGACTTCTCAGCTATAAAGAAGTACAGCATGTGCTGACAACATTGGGGCAGATCAGCAATATGGATCAAGGCACAAATATGGCATTGGTGACGATCAAGCTAATTGATGTGGATGATCGGGATATCACGACCCAGCAAGCGGTGAGTCTTTTTATAAAAGACCTGTCGGATATTCCCAACGTGAGGCTCCGGGTGGCTGCTGCGTCGTCAATTGGCGGTGGTAGAGCAGCCGTCAGTTTCGCGTTGATGGGACAGGATTCGGATACGCTGGAAATCTATAAAACCAAAATTTTAGATCGGATTCAAAATATTGATGGAATGATAAATTTGAACACCAGCTCACGGGCCGGCAAGCCAGAAATTACCCTGACGCCGGACCGTGAAAAATTAGCCAATGCCGGGCTGACGATTTACAACCTTGCTCTGGCGTTGCGAAGCGCACTGGAAGGAATGATCACCACACAATATCGTGACCGAGGTGAAGAGTATGATATTCGAGTCAGCCTGACAGATGAGACAGTGGATACACCGGAAGAAATCGGCAATATTTCCGTTGTTGGCGGAAAAGAAACCTTCCGTTTGTCCCAGCTCGGAAGGATCGAATTTTCAGAAGGGTATAGCAGAATCGTCCACAAAGATAAATATAAAATGATCGAATTTTCAGCCGGAACAGCAGAGGGAGTTCCACTCGGAAATATTACTGGCGAGATTGACGATCGACTCAGCATGCTCAATTTGCCGCCGGGTTATAAAATTAGCTGGATGGGCATGGCGGAACAGATGCAGAAAACCATCAAAGATATGTTGTTCACATTTCTATTGGCGTTTGTGTTAACCTATATGCTGCTGGCGGCAATTTTAGAGAGCCTGACCCAACCGTTGCTTATTTTGGGAACGGTTCCGCTGGCATTGATCGGAGTTTTCGCTGGATTGTTTATCACCGGGATTTCCATGAACTCCATCTCGATGATGGCGATCATTATGCTATTGGGAATTGTGGTGAACAATGCTATTTTGCAATTAGATTACACCAATATTCTGGTGCGAAAGCGGGGAATGAACGTCCACGACGCCCTGCTGGAAGCTTGTCCCACCAAGCTGAAACCGATTCTGATGGCATCGACTGCGATTATTCTCGGCATGTTGCCGATGGCGTTGGGATTTGGCGCATCCGGGCGGGAATTTCGGCAGCCCATGGGCGTGGTGGCGATCGGTGGGCTGGTGGTTTCAACGGTACTGGCATTGATTGTGATCCCGACGTTGTATAATTTGACAACGAAAACAACGATTAAAAATGATGGTTAGATAAATTAAGACAGAAAGCTTCCCACACGGATTCAGGAATCACACGGATATTTATTTTGGTTTTTATCCGTGTGCTTCTTCAATCCGTGTAGGCAAACTGTGGGACAAAATGCCAATTTATCCAGGGAAAAACATAAACTGGACAAGCCAGAACCTAAAAAAGAAATGGAACGCGGATAACGCTGATCTGCGCGGATTTTTAGATGCCTCGGCATTTGCAAGTGTCGAAGCATCAAAGATCAAACAGTTCTGTGAGTTAACTTATTTTTGCTTTTAACACCTTAATAACAAAAGACTAACTAACATCATGAACCTTATTCCCTTATTGAGGATAAATAATGTAATAAGGTTTGCCTGTCGGGAGTAATCCAATAGCTACTAAGGTAAAAAAGACAAAAATAAGGTTTTTTAAAGAAAAAAGATAATATACAATTTAGATGCTTCGGCATTCGTAAATGCCGAAACATCATAAGAATTTCCAGTCCAGAAATCAAAAATTAAAATCAATGATATATTTGGAGTCACGTTGGAGATAGAAATATGAAAAAGATTGTTTTAATTATATTTGGAATATTGTTGATCACATCCCATTCACTTTGGTCGGAAACAGTTGATCTGGAAACTTATATAAGTTTGGTCAAACAGCACAGCAAGGATTTACAGCTTGCGGCTAAAGAAAAGGAGATGGCAAAGGCGAATAAAAAGGTGGCGATTTCCACAGCCCTGCCGAAGGTGAGTTTTCAAGCCAATTACACCCGAAACCTCAATGAATTCTATATGTTTGCTGACCTGGGAGAATTTTTCGGAGAAGGCGGCGGTGTGACCAAATTTAAAATCAAGCGAAACAACGAATACAGCGCGACGGCTGCCCTTCAGCAAACCCTGTTTAGTGCAACGGTTGGTAATGCCATCAAAGCGGCACGGCAATACGAAAAATTAACGGACAACATTTACGATGCAAGTATGCAAAAAATTTTGGGTGCTGCCAAAAAGATGTTTTATCAAACACTTTTATTAGAGAAATTCTGGCAGGTGAGCCAGGCAACCGAACAGAATGCACTGGATAATTATGAGAATATGAAATTAAAATTTAAGAATGGCGTTGTTTCTGAATTTGAATTGCTGCAGGCAGAAGTTCGCTGGAAAAATTCCATTCCAGAAACGGCCAAAGCCCGTAGAAATTATGAAATGGCATTGAACAATTTAAAGAATTGGGCGGGAATTCCAGTCGAGAATGAATTAATTTTAAAAGGAAATTTTGATGAATACCCGGTTCTGCCACAAGAAGTTCCTTTTCAATCCATATTAGAAAATCGTCCTGATTTTAATGCCCTGTTGTGGGAAGAGCAGTTGCGAAAGACCAATGTCAGCGCCAAACGAGCGGCTTATTTTCCAACGCTGACAGGGACCGTGGCTTATAATTATTCAGCACAATCCGATTATTGGCAACTCGACCAGGAAAATAATCTCTATTTTGCTGGCTTGAATTTATCAGTGCCGATTTTCACCGGCGGGTATCGCCGAGCTGAAGTCCATAAAGCCCAGATCGAAGTAGATAAAACGAAAGTGAATATTGAAAAGACCAAAGAAAATATTTACAATGAAGTGACCAATGTTTATTTGCGGCTGCAGGAAGCATACCAGCGAATTCAATCAGCCGAGTCAACTTTAAAGACTGCTGAAAAAGCCTTTAAAATAGCTGAAAATACTGCCAGAAACGGACTGGCGACCCAGTTGCAATTAAAGGATGCCCGGGTCGGATTTGATATGGCACAGATGAATTTTTATGCAGCAATTTTTGATTACCTGGCAGCGTATTTTGATTGGGAAGAAGCGGTAGGGAAAGAGGACTCAGAGTGAGGGAGAATTGGAGTGTTGGAGTACTGGGGTTGTTGGTACATTAATCCATTGTTCCACTATTCCATCATTCCACTGTTCAAACACTCCGCACCCTATGCAATTAATAATTCATCAATCGGTATGTTTGAAATATCTTCCACGATCAAATCCGCATCTTTCAAATACTGTTCATTTTGAATGGTGGTTTTGACCGCGATGCAGAACATGCCGGCCTGTTTAGCGGCGGTGATGCCTGATGGTGCATTTTCGATAACCAGGCACTCATCGGGTTTGACCGCCAATTTTTCGGCTGCCGTTAAATAGGGTTCCGGATCGGGCTTTGTATGCGTCACTTGATCGCTAGTAATTATGACGTCAAAATTTTCCAGAAAATCTTTTCCAACGACTGGCAAAATATTTTTGATGATCGACCCGGTTACCAACGCCTTTTTTAAGGATATCCTTTTCAAATATTCAAGCAAAATTTTGATGGATGGATAAACTGTTGCTTTTGTGATTTGATTATAAATTGCCCTTTTCTGTTTCGTTATCTGCTTTATCGTGGTATGGTCAAGCGACAGTCCCTTTTTCTCAGCCAGACGTTTGCAAAGATCTTCAGCCATCCGCCCCTCAAGCAGAAACACATCTTCTGGAATTATTTCCACTTCATATTTATCAAATACTTGCTGCCACGCCTGCACATGATAGGTCAGTGTATTGGCAATTACACCATCAAAGTCGAATAATATTGCTTTAATTGTCAAAGCAGCGTCCTCTCAGAAAATTCATAAATCGTAATTCGTAAATCTAAAATCGAAAATCATCCCTTAATCGGTTCAAAATTCATAAAATCAGCGTGATGCACGATGACTGCCTCGGGACAACGATAGCCGCCATCACCCTCTTTGGCGTGTACGGCAATCGTATGCACGACTTTATCGGGCAGGTCGTGTTTCATAGCCAATCCAGCGCCACTGAATGGATGACGGAGCAGCTTGCCCATCGGGCTTTTTTTGATCCCATTCGCTGTATCTGCATATTCCACAATCTTGCCCACATCGTGCAGTAGTCCGCCAGAAATTAAAATATCTTCATCGATCTCGTAAGTGCCATTATTGAATTGTTTCAGCTTTTTGGCAGCTTCGATGGCAACCTGGGTGACGCCCCGGGTGTGATCAATAATATTGACCGGGCAGTCGGGGATGAGCAGCGTAAACGGGATCCGTTCCAGGTCAGCCACTTTCCAGCCGCCTCGCTCAATGGCTTCCTGCCAAACTGCGATGGTCTTTTCACGAAGGTCATTGTTTTTTATTAGATTGAATTCAGGGAAAATTTTGAGTAGATCTTGTTTCATATAATTTGCTCCT
>CBFDBN010000181.1:0-7623 GCA_965603055.1 uncultured bacterium
AATTGGTACATTTCAGGACGGCGATCTTCAAAAATATGATTATTTGATGTCGCAAATTTATCCTGTGCCAGTTGTGGATCAATTTCAACAACAGCCACCTCTTGCCGGTCGGTACTAGCTCGATAAAGGATTTCACCTTTTGTTCCAGTAACCTGGCTGCCACCAGTGAAAGTTAGTTTCCTGCCACCTCGATCCTCGGTCCCAATTCTATTGGCAGTAATCGCAAAGACGTGATTTTCAAGACATCGGGTCACCATTGCATTCTGGCAATAGGGTAAAACCAGATTAGAAGGATGACAAATGATTTCAGCGCCTTTCAGTGCCAATGTACGCGCCGCTTCAGGAAAAATCCAATCGAAACAGATCATAATCCCGATCTTTGCCATTCCAATGTCCCAAACTTGAAACGGTAAATCACCGGGCGAAAAGCATAATTTTTCTTGATCAAAAAGATGAATTTTTCGATATAATCCCTGAAAACCATTGTTATTTACCAGCACTGCTGAATTATAAAAATTACGTCCTTGCTTTTCTGCAATACCAGCAACAATATAAGTATCAAATTTTTTTGCCAGTGAAATCAAAAACTGGGTCGTTTCCCCATCAGGAATACTTTCAGCCAATTGATCTAACTCGTTCTTTGAAGTGAAAATATAGCCGGTATTGAACAATTCTGGCAATACCCAGAGATCAGCTTTCTGCTTCTCAATGAGGCGAGAAACGGACTTTAAATTATGCTCCTTTTCTCCGAATAAGACTTCAAATTGAATAAATCCAACTTTCATTTTTCTCTCGTTATAAATCATCTCCAACTGATGATAAGACAACAACAGGTATTTTCATTTATAAAAAAATATCAGTCCGCAGAGTTCGCAAAGAAATGCAGAGAGAAAAAAGAGATATAAAAATAACTCTGCGTTCTCTGCGGTTTAAAAATATCCAGCCTTTAAAACACTTTTTGACGATATTGATGAGTGAACCTATACGTTCAAACTTTATGAACTTAAAACTTCAATCGGATATTTCAAGTATTTATGGGCTGTTTCAATCATCGTAATATAATTTTCAATCGGCACATATTCCGGAACCGTATTTCCCGAACCCAGGCAATACCCCCCACCAGGTGCGACATTTTTCAGCAGATATTTTACCTGGTTTTCAACCTGCTCTTTTGTTCCCCGGGCTAATAAATCAACATCCACATTGCCGACCAGGCAGAAATCTTTTCCTCTTTTTTGCTTTAATTCCACAATATCCATTGCTTGTGGCTCGATGGGCTGAAGCGCATTGACGCCACACTCCTTCAAATCATCGAGCACATCCCAGATATTGCCATCTGTATGATAAATGAAAGGAATTTCTTTCTTCTTACAAAGATCACCTATTTTTTTCATCCAGGGAAAAAGATAAGCCCGATAAACCTTGGGCGAGACAAAAAGCCCGGAATTGATGGCAATGTCATCGCTATAAAATAGTGCACCAATATTATCGAAGGCAACAACTGTTTCAAATAAAGTTAACACTATAGAGCCAATTTTTTTAAAGAGCAATTCCACCAGATCTGGATTGTCAATTAGAGCAAAAGAGAATGTCTCAAATCCCATAAAATCCCAGGTCCAGGTAAAAATATCGCCGTATTGACCGATAATTTTCATATTATCTGGCAATATTTTCTGAACCTTTTCAAAATCTGAATAATTAATTTCTTCAAGTTTGGGCCATCGGAATTTTTCAAAATCTTCCAGAGAAGTTATAATCCCCTGCCCAGTGGAATGCCAGTTGCGCTCGTTGGTATCAACTGTCGATGCAGAAATCCGCTCCCCTTCTTTGGGACGAATTTTACCAGGATTCATATCGATTTTAGGCGAAACTTTAATATAATCATAGCCAGCCTTCTGAAAGAACTCAATGCGATCTCCCAGATCGGTAATCGGTTTTCCCAGGAATTTTTCCATAATTGAATCGGCTATTCCCAATTCAAGAAGCGGAACACGACCAGGCTGTCCGCCGAAAAGTGCTGTGCGTAATCGATTGAAATCAGGCTCAAAGTTCATTAATTCCCACTTAACTGTATCTTAGTTTTTAATTATCGTCCCACAGATTGAAAAATCCTAAAGATGTTTTTTCCTCTTTCATCTGTGGGTATGTTCAATTTGAGGGGAGGTTCTTTTAATCAATCCTAAATTATGAATTAATTGAAGCAAAATCAAGCAAAATTTTCGTGAATAGAAAAAGCCAGTTTGCTACTTTGAACTGGCTTATTCGAAAGTACTATCTTATCCTTAATCTTTTCTTCAAAAGTTACTTTGACTTCACACATCTGAATCCAATAAAATTCGTTGATCTTTCCGGTGGCATGGCATAACGAAACGTCACCCTTAATTGATCTGAATGAAACAAAAATCCCCCTCCTCTTACCACTTTCTTTTCCCCGGTTTGAGGTCCCTGCGGATTAGCCTTTGGACTTTGGGAGTAATAATTTCTCAAATACCAATCTGAAGCCCATTCTTTAATATTCCCGCCCATATCATAAGCTCCGAAAAAACTCTGGCTGTTATTGGTCTGAAATCCTTTATAATTTCGGCCGTTGAAAAATCCAACCGGGGTTGTACTATCTTCGAATGGATCACCACTGTCCCAATAATTTGCCCGGGAGCTATCAACTGTATCGCCCCAGGCATAGCTGCGCCCATCGGTTCCCCGTGCCGCTTTCTCCCATTCAGCTTCGGTGGGCAATCGCTTATCGTAAAAGCTACAGTAAGCATTAGCTCCAATCCATGTAACATTTACAACAGGATGATTCTCGTAGCCATGATTCACAACATATTTACCAGCCTCACATTGAATCGGTGATACTTCACCAGTCAGGTCAATAAATCGTGAAATATCTGATTCCTGTCCCGGGTATTTTTGCACATAATCATTCAGAAAATCAGCAAATTTTGCATTGGTGACCGGGTACTTATCAATCCAGAACGCATCGAGATAAACTTCATGTGTCGGTCGCTCGTCAATTTCAAACTCATCATGTCCCATGCTAAAATCACCGGCTGGCACATAGACCATATCGTAAAAACAGTTAACTACTTTTGAAGCAAATATATTGGTAATTCCCTGGGAATCTTTTGCCTCAACTGTCACCAGAATTTCATCAAAAGGCTCCAATGTATGGGTAATCTTTTTATCAGTAGACCAATCACTTTCCCACAAAGAATCGGCATTCAAATCCCAACGAAACTGGAGATTGTTACCATCTTCATAATCACCGGAATTGGTAGCGTCAAAAGTGATCTTCAATGGATTTTCGAAATCCGGGGTGTAAGTAAAATCAGGGTAAGGTCGAGAATACACTATGATATCTTTTGTAGCAGAAACCAACCAACCACTATGATCCTTTATTTCAAGCCGCACTTGCTTCCTGCCACCACCAAAACGATATTGATTCACCACCTGTTTTGCTTTACTCCACTCCGTATCAAACTGTCCATCGCCATCCCAATCCCATCTCAAAAAAACATCAAATTGATGGCTACTTTCGGTGGCATCAAAACTAAACAGCGTTTCCCCGGCAATGCCGCTGTCCGGCATCACCTGAAATTTCGCTACCGGCGGTGTGCTGCTCAAAATAATTTCATCCTGGACAACCCTTGAAAGCGTACTGTCGGGATAACGGACTCGAAAGTATACCGACCGATTCCCATCTTGTCCAGCCAAAATCCATCTCTTATAAGACTGAAAAGGTTCCCATTGAGCATTGCTGAGATCCTTTTTGTTCCCCAAAATCATTTCTTGAGCCCGGGGAGCGACTAAATTCAAATTGACCTCCCTTGATTTTGAATATTGCTGCCCATCATTGATATCGATAACCATCGTAAAATTGGAGTAGTCAGGCTTTACCCGGGGAAGAATATCTAAAACAGTATCCTGTTTAGAAATGCGTTTCAAACGCCGGGTAGAATCCTGGCGTGTTGTGTCAGCTAACAACCTGTTTTTACCAATAATTAAGGTATCGACTAATTGAGTCTTTTGTTGCGGAAATATTGAGATAGGGAAGATAACAGAAAGAAATATTATCCCCAAAAATCCGATTCCGAACACCCCCCACTGCCCTCTGGAAATTTTCATCATTCCAACCCCGTTTCTGTTACGCGATGAAGTACACAGAAGCTTAACCAATTAATAAACAAAAACGTATTAGAATATGAGCAAAATTTTTGGAAATGTCAAGTTAAAATTAGTTAATCTTCATTTCGGGTGGGCTGAATTTTTTTTTAGTTGCTATTCCCACGTTTTTTGTGTATATTTGAACCATAACATTAGATTATAGATCAGTTATCAATTGGAGTATTACCATGATTCAAGCAGAATTCAGTCTCGAAGAAGAGCATGTAAAGTTCTTAAACCAGCATAACAGCTATGGCTTCAAAGATAAAAGTGCTGTTATTCGCAAAGCACTTACTCGGTTTCAGGGCGAAGTTGAGAAGGAAATGATGAAGATGAGCGCTGATTTGTACGCAGAAATATATGATGAAGATGAAGAAACCAAGGATTTAACTGAATCAGCAATCTCGGGATGGCCCGAATGAGCGAGTTGAAGCGAGGTATGGTTATAGATGTTAACCTAGATCCGACGCTTGGTTCCGAGAAGGGTAAAATACGCCCTTGTGTTATTGTTACTAATGATATTTACAATGCTCGGGTTCCAGTAATTCAGGTTGTTCCGATAACTGCATGGAATGAGAAAAAAGATCGCATAATTACCAACATAAAAATCGATCCTTCTTCGTCAAACGGATTATCAAAAAAATCTATAGCAGATTGTTTGCAAACCCGACCCATAGATCATAGATACAGATTGGTTAGAATTCGAGGAACATTGGACAGCAAAACGATGCTTCAAATAGATCGAGCTCTTAAACAAGTTTTTGAGCTCGAGTGAAATTTACTCTATTTAACATATCTTTTCAACCGAACCCAAAGCATAATTCGACTAAAATATTTTATTCAAATCTATCTATCAAAAAAACAATCCCCGCTTCGGAAACAGCCCAAACAATCCACCGGTATGAATAAACAATATTTTCTCCCCCTTTTTAAACCGACCTTTTGAGATTTGATCCCTGACTCCAAACAATGCTTTTCCAGTGTAAACCGGATCCAAAATCAATCCCTCTGTTGTAGCCACCTGCTTCATAAAATCAATTTCTTCCTGCCGATTTAAAGCATATCCTTCGCCAACATAACCATCGATGATTTCAATATCTTCCTTTTTAAAATCGACGATGAGATTAAACAGATCAATGGCTGTTTCAGAAATTTGATTGATTTTATTAATAAAAAAGGCTTCATCATCGCAGACATTGACCCCAACAACCTGGTAGTTTTGATTGTAAAATTTCTGTCCCAAAAGCAGTCCGGCGTGAGTTCCGCCAGAGCCATCAGCACAAACGAGGTAATCGATCTGTAACTTCCGTTTTTTCAGTTGCACCACGATTTCTTCTGTGGCTGCCAAATATCCCATCGCCCCTAACTCATTCGAAGCGCCTTCCGGAATGACATAAGGATGGTAGCCATCTTTTTTAAGCTCCTCAGCCAGTTCTGTCATAATTTCATCTACACGGGTGGAATAATCCTCCGGTGTAATATATTTAACTTTTGCTCCAACCAAAAAATCTAACAGCAGGTTTCCGTCTGTTTCGCCTCCCTGCTGCCCTCTTAAAACCAGGTACGATTTCATTCCTAATTTGGTAGCAGCAACAGCAGTTGCCCGGGCATGATTGGACTGAATTCCTCCACAGGTAATCAATAAATCAGCGCCTTGATTACGAGCCTCGGCAATCACAAATTCCAGCTTCCTGATTTTATTGCCAGATAAAGCCATACCCGTTAAATCATCCCGCTTCACATAAATCTCAATCCCTCCCCATTGCTCAGATAATCTTTCAAGCTTTTGAATAGGGGTCGGTAAGGTTGCCAGTTGTATCCTCGGTGGAAATTTGAACATCATAATTTTATTACTCTCCTTTCAGGGACATAGAATTTAATTGTTCAAATGTGAAATTTCAGTGATTTGTTAGCAGGCATAACCTTTCATAGGTTCCAAAATCCTTGAAAGGTTATTTCGCTTTGGTAGACCGAAATACTACGTTCAATTAAATAATTCTCTTTTCTTTCAAAAATTGAACTCCCCGCTCAAGCTCATCAGCAGCAACTTTTGGATGAGCTTCAATAATTCGAATCGCATCCTCTGGTAGATATTTTTTTATCATATCAAAATCTATCAAACCACTGCCCGGCGCAAAATGATCGTTGTAACCGACTTTTTGAGCATCATGTAAATGAGTTCCAATGAGCTGTGTTGAATAAGATTTCAAATATTGTTCATGGTCACCCAGTTTAAATATCTCGGATGCCTGGGCGTGGCCGACATCATGCCAATAACCAATTTTTCCGCCTTTGAAATGATCAAGAATTACACCGATTTCATCGTAATTGGGCAACTGCTCACAATAATATCGATTTTCTGTACCTATTAAAATATTCAAATTTTCTGCCTCATTGTTTAAACGATCTAAGCTATATAGCAAGGCATCAAAATAGGGTTGTTTTGCTTGTTCTCTTTCCTTGAGTTTCCGCTGATGAAATTCTTTTCCTTCTTTATCTCTAAATTTTCCATTTTCAAATAAAGAAAACCAGCGGTCGGCTTCTCTCTCTATCCCAATTTGCCCCAGGTGAAAAACCACCGCCCTGGCACCAAGCTCATGAGCATTTCGGATTGTTTGAATGGAATACTGAACAGCGAGTTTTCTTTCTTGTTCCTCAATCGAAGACAGCCTGAAAGCATCACCCGACGCTTTTTCGATTGGCAAAATATCGGGACAGGGACAATAATTGTGCAGGCTGAGAACTGTTAGCTTGCTGGTTTTCATTCGATTCTTTATTTGATGAAAAGCTTCTGTTGAAATCCGATAATCAAGCTCGACTCCCGGAATTCCAGTTTTTTCCAGTTCATCAATCAGTTGAATTCCATCTTTTATTTCAGGTGATTTCCAGCAGGTTGAAATTCCGAACATGAGATTTTCCGTTTAATGTAATTGAGTTCATGATAATGATGAATATCGAACGCTGAATACAGAATGTTGAAGCTTTTGAAATCACATTCAATGTTCAGTGATCGATATATTTTTTATTTTATCAAAGATTACACAATATTAAATTTTTATCAAAGAGTCAAGGATAATTTGGAATTCCGAGGAATTTTTACTTGACAAATACAAATATTTTTGTATATTAATAAAAAATACCGATTGCTGATGAAGCAACTTTGCAGGTTGGAATACGCCTCAACCAGACCAGGACTTGTATAAATCGACTGCTTCCGATTCCCTCACTAATTTTCCACCTGTAACAGGTTGAAGTTGTCTATCGAGCCGGATAAAAATCGATAGCTAAAAAAGGAGCGAATTCATGAATCCTACAAAAGTAAATCCTCCAATTGAACAGAAACCGATTAGATATGTTCAAATATTAAAATTGGAAGATAGAATAGTAAAAAACTAGAAATCTGTAAAATAGGATAGATTGTCATTTCGAACGGAGTGAGAAATCTGGTTAACCAACTGA
>CBFDBN010000182.1:0-7613 GCA_965603055.1 uncultured bacterium
TTTTAGTTAAGATGCGCATAGAATAATGAAATTAAATTTGACACGTTGAAAAAAACATTGACATTTGCGGTAAAAGTTTTTATATTGAGACCTTGTAATTGCGAGAGTGGCGGAAATGGCAGACGCGCTAGATTTAGGATCTAGTACCCTCGTGGTGTGGGGGTTCGACTCCCCCCTCTCGCACTTTTGAATAATTCGATAAAAAATAAAATAATATTTGAAACATAAAATTAGGAGAGGCGCTTGGAAGTTAGTATTGCTGAACAGGGGAAATGGGAAAAAATTGTGGAAGTCACCGTACCTTATGAAGAGATGAAACCCAAATTTGACGAGGCGTATGTAACATACAGAAAAAATATACAGTTAGAAGGCTTTCGCAAGGGAAAAGTACCAGTCGATTTGATTAAAAAGGTTTTTGGCGCTAAAATCGAACATGAAGTTGCAGAAAACTCTGTTTCTGATTATTTAGAAACGGCTGTCAAAGAAAATAATGTCAAAATTTTTGACATCTCTAAATTAGAGACTGTAAGCTTTGAGCGAGATACAGGACTGCAATTTAAAGCAGTCGTAAAAATTCAGCCTGAAGTTGAAGTCCAAAAATATACTGATTTAGAAGTTGAGAAGGAAATCTACCAGGTTAGCGATGATGACATCAAAGAAGTTGTTGATAATCTTCGAGAGCAGCAAGCAACAATGACCGATATCGATGGCGAAGCTCAAAGAGGACATTATGTTGTAGCTGACGTTCAGCAAACAGATTCAACCGGCGTGCCTCTTGTGGGGCAAAAGTATGAAAATCGGTACTTTCAGCTTGACGGCACCCAGGTTGAAGATATATTTGTTGAGCAGCTACTGGGTGTCAAGCCTGGTGAGACGCGACGAATTACCCTGCCGGCGCAGAATCCTGATCCCGAAAGCCGGGAAGAACAGAAGGATTACTTTACGCTTTCTATAAAAGAAGTGAAAGAAAAAAACCTCCCTGAAATCGATGATGAATTGGCTAAAGATATCGGCGAATATGAAACGCTTCAACAGCTAAAGGATTCGATTCTCGAGAATTTAGAAAAACAGGCAGAGGAAAATACAAAACAAAGTTTATCGAATCGAATAATGGATGAAGCTGTTAAGAACAACCCGGTTGAGCTGCCAGATTATGTCATTGAAAATTTTCTGGATGCCTTTATTGAGAAAATGAAGAAGGATAATCGTGAAAAGATTGATGAACAAGAACTACGCGAAAAATACCGTGCTGATGCAATCTGGAATTTAAAATGGATAATGATCAAAGATAAAATTTCAGAGGCAGAAAATATTAACGTTGATGACAAAGAGATCAACGAATATATCGAGGATCTGGCAAAAAACGCCGGAAAAAACGCCACTCTGGTAAGAAGTCGTTACCGAGATGCGAATAACCGTGAACAAGTTATGCACAGAATCCAGGAGAAAAAAGTCATCGACTTGCTCCTCAATCATGCAAAAGTAACGGATAAAATTGTTACCTACCAGGATCGACAAAAAGCGCAGGAGTTGATTGTTTAAATTAATGTGAAATATATTTTGGGTAATTGAATTTTAAAATAGTTTATAAATGAGGAATAGGTAGGGTGTAGCGCGTGGAGCGTAGGGCGAAAAAAATAGTTATTATGCTCTACGCCCTACTCGCTACGCGCTGCGAAACTTTTAACAAGAGGTGTGTGGAATGAGTTTAGTACCTATCGTTATCGAGCAGACCGGGCGCGGGGAGAGAGCTTATGATATTTTTTCAAGATTGTTAAAAGAGAGAATCGTTTTTATCGGCTCACCAATAGACGATATAGTTGCAAGCCTGGCAATCGCTCAACTGTTGTTCCTTGAGGCTGATGATCCTGAAAAAGATGTTTTCATGTATATCAATAGCCCGGGTGGATATGTGAGTTCCGGGCTGGGGATTTACGATACCATGCAATACATTCGACCGGATGTGGCAACGATCTGCCTGGGACAGGCTTCCAGTATGGCTGCGGTTCTATTAGCAGCAGGCACCAAAGGAAAGCGATCCGCTTTGCCCCATGCACGGGTAATGATTCACCAACCTCTCGGTGGCGCCCAGGGGATGGCAGCGGACATTGAAATTCAGGCTCGAGAAATTTTATATATTCGGGAGCAGATTAATAAAATCTTATCTTTACACACTGGTCAAAAGGTTGAAAAAATTGAGAAAGACTCGGATCGCAACTTTTTTATGTCTGCCGAAGAAGCAAAGGTTTATGGCATTGTTGATGAAATCATGTTAAGAAGAAAAAATGAAAAAAAGAAAAAATAGTAATCGATGGTTTTTAAAATTAAACAGGGGTTCGCATGGATAACTACAGCAGACGCCGCGAGCGGTTATTTATTTGTTCATTTTGTGGTAAAAATTCCAACCAGGTCGACTGCATTGTAACCGGTCCCGATGTTTATATATGCAATGAGTGTGTAAAAAATGCTGGTGAAATCATTAAAGAAGACTTGAATCGACGGGCGCTCGTTGCAAAAAGCCGGATTAGAACGCCAATCGAGATCAAAAAAGAACTGGATGATTTTGTCATCGGTCAGGAAAATGCCAAGAAAATCGTCTCGGTTGCGGTTTACAACCATTACAAACGGGTAGACGCCTCAGATTTAGTTAGCGATGAAGTTGAGCTTGAAAAAAGTAATATCTTATTAATTGGACCGACTGGAACCGGAAAGACATTGTTGGCGCAAACGCTGGCACGGTTCCTTCAAGTACCGTTCACGATAGCTGATGCAACAACCCTTACCGAAGCCGGTTATGTCGGAGAAGATGTCGAAAACATATTAGTTCGATTATTACAATCTGCTGATTATGATGTTGATCAAGCCGAACGAGGTATTGTATATATCGATGAGATCGATAAGATTGCTCGCAAAAGCGGTAATCCATCGATTACCCGTGATGTATCAGGGGAAGGTGTACAGCAAGCTTTGCTCAAAATCCTCGAGGGCACCGTAGCTTCAGTGCCCCCAAAAGGCGGTCGCAAACATCCGGAACAAAATTTAATCAACATTAACACAAAAAATATATTATTTGTATGCGGCGGCGCATTTGATGGATTGGAGAAACTGGTTGGCTCCCGAATTGGCAAGAAAAATGTTGGTTTTGGCGCTGAAATTCAAAAGCCACATGAGCGCAAAATTGGTGAAACACTTCAATTTGTTCAGCCGGAAGACCTATTGCAGTTCGGACTCATTCCAGAGCTTATCGGTCGTCTGCCAGTCGAATGTATATTTGAAGAATTGCCTGAAGAAGCATTATATACAATTTTAATCGAACCCAAGAATGCGCTAACCAAACAGTACAAAAAATTGTTTGAGCTGGATGGTGTTGAATTGGAATTTGAAGAAGCGGCTTTGAAAGCAATCGTTAAAGAAGCAATAAAACGCAAGACCGGCGCAAGAGCATTACGCGCTATTATGGAAGATATTATGCTCGATATCATGTTCAATCTCCCGCAGTTGAAGAATGTCGAAAAAGTGATTATTACGGAAGATACTGTTAGAAAGAAAAAGGAGCCGTTACTAATCTATCAAGAAATTAAAAAAACTGCATAGTTCAGATAAAATATAAATGAACGTTACTGGATGTTCGATACTTGAAGCTGGAAACTCATCCAGAATCCGGGGACGAGCATTCAGATACTAAAAAAATCTTCCTGTATAGACTAAAAGAATTAGTTTGGGGAAGATTTTTTTCGCCATAATTAAAAATAATATGGCTGAATAAATGAAATTTAAGTCTGTACATTTTTCAGGAAGTGTTTCCAATATTGACCAGGTTAAATTAAAACGATTGCCGGAGATCGCCATTGCCGGGCGTTCCAATGTCGGGAAATCGAGCCTGGTAAATAGTCTTGTGAACCGCAAAAATTTGGCATTAACCAGCTCAACCCCGGGGAAAACAAGAGTATTAAACTATTATTGTATAAATGATCAATTTTACCTGGTGGACCTGCCGGGTTATGGATATGCAAAAGTATCTCAAAGCGAGCGGCAGTCATGGAAAAGATTGGTAGAATCTTATTTAACAAATAATATCTTTTTGAGAGGAATCATTGAGATCATCGATAGTCGGCATGGAATTACCCGATCAGATTTAGAGATGATCAATTGGTTAATACAGCTCGGTTTGCCTACACTGTTGGCTGCGACGAAAACGGATAAGCTGCCGCGCAGCAAAGCCAATCATATAATCCAAAACCTGGAAGCAGAAGCATCCACGCTGGGTATCTCTGGTGTAATTCCATTTTCCACTGTTACGAAACGAGGAAAAGATCAAATCTGGCAAGCAATTACGGAATTAATCAATGCAGCCAAGCAATCATGAAACATTACTTTTAACAGCCGGTCCAGCCCCGGTTTCCGCGGCGGTTAAGCAGGCTCTCAGTCAGCCCATAATCTACCATCGCAGCAGTGATTTTGTTCAAATTTTCAACCGCCTGACTGAAAATTTGAAATATCTTTTCCAGACCGAACATGAGGTTTTCATTTTGACAGCCAGTGGTACCGGGGGGATGGAGGCAACGATTGCCAATTTGTTCAGCCCGGGCGAAACTGTGCTTGTGGTTGAAAATGGTAAATTTAGCGAACGATGGTCTCAAATTGCCGAAAGCTATGGGCTCAATGTTACAAGGCTTGGCATTCCCTGGGGCAAAAGTGTAACAGCGGAGCAGCTTACCAATTGTATTCAGAGTAACTCGTCGATAAAAGCTGTTTTTCTAACGCATTGTGAAACATCGACTGGAGCACTGACTGATCTGGAGAATATTTGCCCCCGAATTCGGGAGTTGACATCAGCTCTAATTATTGTCGATGCCATCTCATCGGCTGGTATTTTGCCTTTAAAAATGGACCGATGGGGAATTGATGTTATCGTTACCGCTTCGCAAAAAGGATTGGGATTACCCCCGGGTTTATCCATGGTCGCACTCAAAAGACCGGTGTGGAGAATTGTTGAACAGGCGGAACTGCCAAGATATTATTTCGACTTCACCCGGGCGAGACAGTCGTTAAGACTTGGCTGGGGAAGCGCTTATACACCGGCGATTCCACAAATTTTAGCTGCCGATATTTCTTTAAATGAGCTTCGTCAAACTGGTTTAGAGAAAACCTGGCACGAACGAAAAGCAGTTGCTGCTTATTTCAGGGAAAAAATTACCGAAAGGGGATTATCTATTTTTCCGGACAAGCCAGCCGATTCGTTAGCAGTAATAGAAATCAATGCGCCCGGCGTTGCAAACCGGGTCATCTCGTTATTGAAAGAAAAACATCAAATTATGGTTTCTAAAGGGCAGGGAAGGCTTGCTGATAAAGTTATTCGTGTGGGGCATTTCATAAATGTTGAAACCCGGCATCTGGATCGATTTTTGAAAAAGTTAACAAAAATTTTATTTGATATCAATTCAGGGGGGTAATAATCATAGCCGTCAGTTTAAGGAATGTACTGTGTTTTATTTCGTTGACAATTGTAAATTAGCAGTTCACAATTGACAATTATTCGTGAATATTGGTTTCAATATTAAGTTCTGAACGAATTTAATTGTCAATGACCTAATCCGGATTTACGCTTAAACTGACGGCTATGCCCTAAATCCATTTTCAAAAGGGGACTTCTTCGTGCTCGGTTTATTCCCTCCTTTGAAGGAGGGCAGGGGAGGATGTATTAAATGGGTGAAAACTGCTTATAAAATCAAATATTAAAATTAAGCTGATTTTTATATACTCGTTAAGGGTTATTTTGTAATGTCATGCCTGTGAATACAGGCATCTCCTAACTATCTGTTAATATGAAGATTCCTGCATCCGCAGGAATGACAGCGGTTGTTACATTTTAATCCTTAACGAGTATAGTATTAACAAGTTCGTCTGTTAAATTTTTGAAACCGAGAGCGTTCTAATGGGAACAGGAAAGCCTCGAAGCAAATCTGGTGAGGTACAACAGGGACATACCGTTGTTTTGCCTGTCTGCCATTTTTTTAGGCGGAGCGTATTGATTTAATGAAGTAATTCCCTTGTAATGAGAGACGGAGCAAGGGGAGTTTAAACAGAGTGTTATAACCGCCAAATAATCCCTTAATAAATTCCCCGTGAATTCCTGTGCTCGCAGAGTATCTATTAACTCCCCTGTGCCCAAAGGGTAGTTGCTCCTTGTAAGATTTTTTTTGTATTTTTTACACAAATCTTGAAATTCCGATACATAAAAATAGGTATCCTCTAAAATGGCTCGAATATTAATTGTGGAAGACGATTTAAATACACTTTCTGGTATGGTCGAAATTCTAAAAGACGAAGGTCACGATGTTGTAGGGGTTGAATCAGGGAAGAAGGCTTTGCGGTTATTGGAGCGACAAAAATTCGATATCATGTTGACCGACTTGCGAATGCCGGATATTGATGGATTAAGCCTCTATGAAAAATCCATTAAATTTAATGGTGATATGAAGACAATTGTCATGACTGCCTTTAGTTCCGTCAAAGAGGCTGTTGAAGCCATGAAAAAAGGGGTCTATGAATATTTAACCAAACCCTTGAATTTAGACGAATTATTTTTGACAATCAAGAAAGCGGTACAGGAAAAACAGATTTTAGAAGAAAACATTCAATTGCGTGACCAGGTAAAAAGATCGTATCGTTTTGAAAATATTATCGGCAATAGCAAAGCCATCCGCGAAATATATCGAATTATCTCCAAGGTTGCCCAGACACAATCGACCGTTCTCATTCGAGGAGAAAGTGGTGTTGGCAAAGAGTTAGTCGCCCGGGCAATACATTATAACAGTCCTCGCGCCAACAAACCACTTGTCGAAATCAGTTGTGCTTCTTTGCCTGAAACACTGCTGGAGAGCGAGCTATTTGGGTATGACAAAGGTGCGTTTACCGGCGCGGTGGCTCAAAAAAAGGGGCGGCTTGAGCTGGCTGATAAAGGAACGATATTTCTCGATGAAATTGGTGACATTACGGAAACTGTTCAAACCAAACTTTTACGTGTATTGCAAGAAAAAGAAATGACTCACCTCGGTGGAACGACAGCGATCAAAGTTGATGTACGAGTCATTGCTGCGACCAATCGAAACCTGGAAAAGGCGCTTCACGAAGGCAAATTTCGTGAGGATTTATATTACCGATTGAACGTTATTCCTCTTCTTATTCCTCCATTAAGAGAAAGAAAAGAAGATATCCCGCTTTTAATCGAACATTTCGTTAAAAAGTTCTGCCAGGAAAACAACAAACAATTAATGAAGTTTTCAAAAAAAGCCCTGGAATTGTGTATGAGTTATGATTGGCCGGGCAATGTTCGTGAGCTGGAAAACGCAGTTGAAAATGCCATTGTGCTGGGTGAGGGCAATGTCATTTTGCCGGAATTTTTACCGCTTAATATTTATAGCTTTTCGAACCGAGCACTGGAGAAAAACTTTTTAGATAATTTGCAGGGGGATTCATATCGAAAAAAAATTGAATTTGCTGAACGGCTGGTGATCCGAGAGGCAATAGAAAATGCCGATGGCAATAAATCCATCGCTGCAAAAAATTTAAATATCAGTTTACGCACGATGCGGTATAAGATTAAAAAGTAT
>CBFDBN010000183.1:0-7587 GCA_965603055.1 uncultured bacterium
TGTAGTCATAGCCGAACACAATCCTTGCAATATCAGGGCTGATTCGTATAGCGGATTTTCCAGCCGTATTGGACATGATAATAATCACCACATCTTCGTCCACGTAGCGGAGAAAATCGGCAGCGAAAATCATATTGCCGCCATTGTGAGCAATCAGTCGGGTATTGCGTGGTGTGGTGAAAATTGCCCAGCCGTAGCCATAGTGGGAGTTCGCACCTTCTCCCTCAGGAACATGAGGCGTGTAATAGGTTTGTTTCGCTTCATTGGAAAGAATTTTAACTCCTTGCAATGCCAAGTGCCATCGGTGCATATCTTCCACAGTGGAGAGAATTCCGCCATTTGCTCGCAGGTGCCAATAGGGACCATCTTCTGCCCAGGGCTTATCGATCAGCGTGCCCCAGTCGTTATCGCCGCGATAGCCATGCGCCAGCTCATCGGGATTCCATTTGGGGATGCGGTAGCCGGTTTTCATCATTTCAGCCGGTTTAAACAGATGGTCGTGCAGAAAAGCTTCATAAGTTTTGCCGGTCACTATTTCAACAATCGCACCTAACAGACTGAATCCCACGTTGGAATACTCGTATAATTCACCAGGCTTACGGTCAAGCTTTGTCTCCATCGCCAGCTTGATAAAATCATCCCGCAATACTGGCTCAAAATCCCCGCCGATGGCGCCGGGAAAACCGGCTGTATGGGTGAGTAAATGATGCAGAGTAATGCCCTGTTTATCTGTTGGGACATCTTTAAAATATTTGGTGATGGGATCGTTCACGCTCAATTTGTCCATCATTTGTAGCTTCAAAATGGCAGCGCCAGTAAATTGTTTAGTGATAGAGCCGGTTGTAAAAACCGTATGGTTGGTGATCTGGATGTTTCGCTCCCGATCAGCCAGACCATAGCCCCTGGACAGAATAATTTCCCCCTGTTTTGCAACCAAAAGTGCGCCAGAAAAACCATTTTTTTCAGAGCGGATCATGTATTCATTAATTTTGCCTTTGATATCTGTTTCATTCTGGCTGAGGCATGTAAAAAACATTGCAGAAAGGAAAAGAATGATCATAATAAATGTAACAAATTTGTTCACGACAAACTCCTCCTGATCGAAATATCAATTCAATGAAGTCAAAAATAACTTTTATTTGTGATTGACTTTTTTATTACTTAGTGCTGGTAAAGTTACCTAATAAGACTATTGAAATTGGAAAAAGTTTTTTCAAATGTTAAAAAAAATGCTTGATATTTAAAAAAAAATCATTTACTTTAATTTGAAAAATATGTTGAATTTCAAATTACCTGATCTAAAACTTTTCATAAGGAAAAACTAACAATGAGTTCTCTTATTTTTAATATTCCAGAAGAAATAATTTCGACTGCGAAGATTCCCCGAAAAAATTTAAAGAACGAATTGAAAAAGGAATTAGCATTGCAGCTTTATCGCGAAGGAATTCTTTCGTTTTCGAGCGCAAGACGGCTATGTGGTCTAAGTAAAGTTGAATTTCATTTTTTATTGGGGGAACGTCAAATTCCTCGTCAGTACGATATAGAAGATTATGAAAAAGATCTTCAAAATATCGACAAATGGGAATCAGGACAATGATCATATCTGACACAACTCCTTTAATAAATTTCTGTGTAATTGAAAAATTAGATATTTTACAAGGTTTGTTCAGCAAGATATTTATTCCCTGTGCCGTCGAAAAAGAGTTGATTGAAAAAATAAGAATTTACCCTTCTCTAAAACACATCAAACAATCCCCCTTTCTCTCCACTTTAAAAATTCAAGATGTTAATTTATATAACTTGCTAAAACTGGATTTGGATGAAGGGGAAGCTGAGGCAATCACATTAGCAATCGAAAAAAAAGCAAAACTTATTTTATTGGATGAACTCGCTGCAAGAAATATTGCGCAATTCCATAACCTTAATTTTATTGGCTCAATTGGTTGTCTCGTTCTTGCGAAGAAAAAAGGTATTATTTCATTTATAAAGCCAATACTCGATTTAATGCGTACGAAAGCACGTTTCTGGGTAAATCAGAAGCTCTATGAAAAGGTTTTGCGAGATAGTGGAGAATAAATCGTTACCCGCTTCAAATTTATCTCACTACCAATTTCTTTATTAACAATGTGTAGAAAAGAATCAAAACTTATGTTTATAACTAACAAATAAAAAGATGTAGTTAAAAGAGAGGTGGGTTGTGAAAAAATTAAAAAATGGACATTGGATCAAATTATCGATCTTGTGGCTAATATTTATCGTGTGCTGTGAACCGCTGGTCGATCGATTCGATGATGTTGAAGATGGCGTGATGTATGTTTCAAAACGGTTTACAGATTCACCCCAGCAAATTAAACATATTAAAGTCATGACCTGGAATATTCGATTTGGAGCAGGACGCCTGCCCTGGTTTGGTGATTCCTGCGGCGATCGAGTGATTCTGACTGATAACGAAGTGATGATACATCTCCAGGGGATTGCAGCAAAAATCGATGAGGTAAAACCGGATATTCTGTTGCTGCAAGAAGTCGATGTAAATTCCAAACGTTCCGGCTATCTCGACCAGGTTCAATGGCTGCTGGATCATACTTACTTCAATTATGGCAGTTATGCTTCTGCCTGGAAAACACAGTTTATTCCCAGTGATGGACTGGGGAGAATGGACATGGGAAATGTCATCTTATCCCGTTGGAAAATCACGGAAGCAGAGCGTATTCAGTTGCCGCTTCGAGGCGACCAGGATGCGCTGACCCAATATTTCTATTTGCGCCGAAATATCCTCAAGGCGAAAATAGAAATACCCGGGTTGGATAACTTTTATGCCGTGAATGTTCATGCATCGGCGTTTTCAACCGACGATACCAAAAAAAAACATATCGACATATTTAAATATGAGCTGGACAAATTAAATGAAGCTGGTTATTATTTTGTTGCCGGCGGGGATTTGAATACACTCCCGCCCGGAGCTGCAAAGACCGATTACTGTCTTGAAAATAAATGTCCCGGCGAATCTTTCCATAATCCTGGTGATGATCCGCTGCACAAAGATGGAAATCATTTTACACCTGAAGTGACCTGGTTAATCGATTTATATGACCACTATCAAGAAGCTGTACCACTCCAGGATTACCTGGCAAAGGAAATTCAGTATTTCACCAATACACCCATCTGGGATGGCTTCTGGCAGAAGAAGCTGGATTATCTATTTACCAATCATAGCTGGATGACTGGCTCGGCTATTACCCACCAGGAAGCGACGGAACTGTCCGATCACACCCCAATTAGCGTTGTCTGGGAGGTGCCTCAATGAAAACAAAAAGAATTTTTATCACTTGCTCAATTGTCATTTTGATTTCTTCTTTTGTAGTACAGTCAGCGTTTTCCCAGGCATCGGATCAATTTCATAAAAACTGGCATTCAGGAACAGCCTTTTTATTGCCGGAAGGGAGAATGGAAATTGGCATCTTTCAACCGCTGCGTTATGGTTGGTCAAAATCTATTGAATTTACGATTCATCCATTGGCAGCTTTTATCATTCCGAATTTGAGCATGAAATGGTCCCACGGTCAAAAGAACGGGTATCATTGGGCAACCAGACACAGCATTACCTATCCAACACTGCTATTACGCACGGTTTCCAAAGAGGGAATTGGCGGGCTGATTTCACCTGAGTTCGACATTCCACATATTGTTTCAATTTATAATGAATTCATTATATCAAAAGAATTATTTACTGCTCACCTGCTGTCATTTAAGACTGGAATCGGCTTTGCGCTTAAATCAAATGATCTGGATGAACGGGCAACGATTGATCTGCCTATCATTTTTCCGAGGACAGCAGTCTATTATCATGACTACAACTTCCGTTTTGGAAGCGATCTGCAGGGCAAATTTTTTCGGAGATGGAATTATTTAGTCGATACCGATGTATTTTATACACCAGGTGGAAAGAAAAATTTTGCCCTTGAACACAAAGGATTATTGCTCTGGAATAAAAGCGAGCGATTTCAGGTGTGTGTTGGTTATAAACTGGTTTATGGAGAATATCCGTTTGGCAGACAGTGGCACCTGTTGTTTCCAATGCTGGATTTGCAATGGGCAAGAATGCTTAAAATGTGAAAACACCAGATTAAGAAATGCACTCGATGAAATCCTGGCAGGGAAAACTGTTAGTGTAAAATGAACCAAAGCGTTTGGATGCACCATCAAGCGAGTGAACAAATGACAAATTTGATTACATTAATATTAGTGTTGCTTTTACTTATTGGCTGTGGAAAGCAAGGCGAAAAATCTGAAAAATCCGGCTCAAAGGAATCCAGATTTGAGGTGCAAACCCGGGGTGAAATTCAATATAAAGTAAAATCCCTGGATGAATCCGGCTTGAAGCAACTGATTGCCCGGCGAAACGAGAAAGTCCTCTTTTTGAATGTATGGGCGACCTGGTGTGTGCCATGTCAGGAGGAATTTCCCGATCTCGTAAAATTAGCTGAACAATATAACAATTCTGATGTGGAATTTGTCGGCTTAAGTGTGGATTATCCCGATGAAATTGAGTCGAAGATTATACCTTTTTTGAAGAATAACCCGGTAATTTTTGAAATTTATGTCCAGGATTTTAAGGATGAGGGAAATATGATTCAATTTTTGAACAGAAGCTGGAATGGAGCAATACCAGCATCATTTATTTTTGATCGTGATGGAACTCAAAAAGCTTTTTTACCTGGAATGCGAAGTTATAATAATTTTAAACAGGAGTTAGAGAAGGTCGTAAATCATTAATAATTCTTTTATAAAAGAGTCCAATTTAAAAACCGCGAATTATGCTAATTATGCCAATTTTAGGATAAATAACTCTAATAAAATCAATTAGCGTAATTCGCAAAATTAGCGGTTCGATGCTTTTTAGAGTAGGCTCATAAAAAAAAAGCTCTCGCTTTAAGATATCAAAGTGAGAGCTTTTCATTTTGGAAATATCAGAAATTACTTCATTTTCCTTTTAATCATATCAATTTCCCATTGCGCAGATTTTCCCCACGCCCGGTCCCGGGCTGAAATATCAAAATAGGTAATGGCATTGGTGAATTGCCCCAAATTTTTGTATGCCGTACCTGCTTCAAAAGCTGCCAGCGCATAATTCTTTCGGTACTTTAAGCTATTCAACGCGGCATCGAGAGCATTTTGATGCTGCCCCATCTTATTATATAACGCAGCCATTCTGGCATACGCTTGATAATAATTGGGCTTTATTTCAACCGCTTTCTTATAGGCTTGAATAGCTTTATCTGCTTTGTCAATCCTTTCAAGGGCAACTCCCTGGGCATTGAAAGATCGATAATGTTTTGGATTAAAATTTCCGACCTCGGCGAATGCCTCAGCCGCTTTCGGATAATTTTTTAGCTTATTATAGACATATCCTAACTCATAATAAGCCTTTGATAAGTGTCTTGCATCAGCATCACCTGATGAGGTATCTGCTCCGATTGCTTTTAAACACATTGTTAAAGCTTCATCGTATTTGTCCATATTGCGATAAAGCTTGGCTAATGCCAGGTAGCCTTCAGCATATAACGGGTCTAACTGAACCGATTTGTGATATGCAGCAAGCGCTTCGTCATAACGACGTAATTTTGCCAGCGCCACGCCCTTTCCATGGTAAGCAAGCGCAAAATTGTTATCGTATTGAATGGCTAATTCATAAGATGAAAGCGCCTCTTCAGCCATGTCTTTTTTGAGATGGGTGATCCCATCGTTATAAGACTTCCTCGCGGCATTAATTCGTTTTTGCTCATCCAACGTAGCAGCTTTTGCTATGTTTTCAGCCTCGATCCTGGCTTTTTCTTTTTCGTATTCTTCTTTTTTCTTTTGATACTCGGTTTGAGGATCCTGAGCAAATCCTTTATCAACTGTTGAAATAACGCCGAAGATCAAGACAATCGATAAAGTAACAATTACTGTTTTTTGTAAATATTTCATAAATTCTCTCCTCCTTCCGTGTAGGATTGAAGTTTTGCCATCCTTCCCGAATTATTTTCAAAAAGATCGTGCCGAAGGCGGGATTCGAACCCGCACACCCGGTGGGCACTACCCCCTCAAGATAGCGTGTCTGCCAATTCCACCACTTCGGCAGCAATTGTTTATTAATTCGTGTCTGTGGGAACTGGTTGTGTCGCTGGTAAAGTTTGTCCCCGGCCCGGTTGTTCTGACGGTACAGTTGGAAGCACCGATGCTGGTGATGATTCCCGACGTTTTCTCATTTCTTCAGCCACAATGTTCTGGTCAACTGCTCTGCCTTTGTCAATATAACTAATTAATAAAGCTAAGCCTAAAAATACGGTTGCTAAAACAGTTGTTAATTTGCTTAAAAATGAAGCTGCGCCTCTACCTCCAAACACTGTTCCCATCGCGCCACCGCCGCCAAATACGCCAGCTAAACCACCACCCTTACTGGATTGCAATAAAATTACAACCATTAGCAATATGGTAACCATAAAATGAATAATAATTAAAAAAGTTTCCATTTTTTCCCCAAAAAAAGTAATTAACTAATTTGATAATTGCTCAGTCGTTCCGATCATCTCAACAAAAGAATCGACTTTTAAACTGGCTCCGCCGATCAATCCACCATCAATATTGTCTTGGGATAATAATTCTTTGACATTATCCGGCTTTACGCTTCCGCCATATAAGATTTGAGTGATATCAGCGATTTGCGAATTAAATAGCTCGGCAAGCAGATCTCGAATAAAATGATGAACCTCCTCTGCCTGGGCTGGTGTTGCTGTGACGCCGGTTCCAATCGCCCATACTGGCTCGTAAGCCAATACCAGCCGCTTCATTTGATCGACAGAGAGACCTGCCAATCCTTCGGTAATTTGCGTTTTCACGACATCTTTGGTTTTACCTGCCTCCCGCTGCTGTAAAATTTCACCAACACAGAAAATGGGACAAAGGCTGGTTGTTAACGTCTGCTTAATTTTCTTATTTACAGACTGATCGGTCTCCCCAAAGAATTGCCTTCTTTCTGAATGTCCAATGATTACAAATTTACATCCAGCTTGTTCGATCATCCCTGCGGAAACTTCACCGGTGAACGCGCCTGAAGGCTCCCAATGAACATTTTGCGCCCCAATTTTGATCCGACTTCCTTTGAGAATTTCATTTACCGGTACGATTGCAATGTATGGGGGGCAAACAACAATTTCTGTCTTATTGATATTAAGCGTTTTTATTTTTAAGTCCCTGGCAAACGATGCAGCTTCACTGCCAGATTTATTCATTTTCCAGTTGCCAGCGATAATTTTTTTTCTCATATTTTTTATTATACCAACTTTAACAGTTAAAAAGTTCCCAATATACTATAAGTTAAACATTTTTGCCAATAAATCCATCACTCGACAGGAGTAGCCCCATTCGTTATCATACCATGAAACGACTTTAACCATGTTTCCATCCATCACCATGGTTGAAAGCGCATCAAAAATGCTGGAGTGTGGATTACCCACGATGTCACAGGAAACAAGCGGTTCTTCGGTATATTCAAGAATGCCCTTTAAACTCCCTTCAGCAGCTTGTTTCATTGCGGCATTGACC
>CBFDBN010000184.1:0-7566 GCA_965603055.1 uncultured bacterium
AGGTCTTTTCCTTTGAGAATTTTCCGTTGCTCGTTTAGAACATCTTCATGTTGCGCATCCTCAAGAATTAATCCGCCCATATCATCAGGATACATGAATGCAAAGAGCCGAACGATACTCCCGCCGTAGGAATGACCAACCAAAATATAAGGCTTGGAAACAGTCAATTTTTCAAGCAGAACATGAAGGTCTCTTGCTGATTGTTCACCATGTGTTGGCAAATCATTGATTTCGCTTTTGCCGATGCCTGCTCGATCATAAGTCATAACAGTCGTTTTGGCAGCAAGCTCAGGGACAACGGAATTCCAATATGCCTGGGGAGCGCCAAAGCCACTGACCAACACGACGGTCGGAGCACCCTTCCCATACACACAACAGTGCAATTTTTGACCACCGACATCGATCATGCTTTCTGTTTTTGGAGTCGAAATTTCCGGGATTCTAATTTGTTCTTGAGGAGATTGTTTGTTCTCGTTCCAGAAGGACAATGAAATAGTATTAAAGCAGACGAGGTTAATCAAGATTGTGCCGATCAATAGTAGAGTTGTGATAGATTGTTTTTGATTCATTTTTCTGTCTTCTTTAGGTTTATTATTAATAACTAATTTTTCGACCTAAGATCATTGGTAAATTCAGCCCACAGTTTTTTCACATTTTATCCATAATGCCTGGACAAGGAATCAGCAAACTTATTTCCCCTCAAAATATCGAGCAAATGATATTTGAACGAATAACTTTACCAGTCAAAGTTTTTTAACGGAAAATTAGGAAAGGGATTTCATAGTTTAATGAAAATTAGAGGGAAAATTGTTCTTATCGGCTATATTTCAAAAACCAAGATGAAAAAATCGCATACAATCTAAAAAATCATCACATTTTAAAATGACTGTAAAATTGCCTTTTCGTTGAGTCCCGGGGTACCAGGCTGCTCGATTGGCGGCTTCTTTCTTTTTAAAATCTATTTCAATTATAAAGGGCGGATCGTATTTAAGTGGTTTAATTTCTGATAGCTTTTCCAGTGATCGGATGACGCCTTGTTTAATCAACTGCTGAGATTTTTTGGGATGTAAATTTAAGCTGGCTTCTCCAAGTCCCTGTTTCACTGCCACAGTCTCGATTCCTGGTACCAGTTGCTTTGCCTGTTCGCAAATTGCCTGATCTCCGGAAACAAATATTACCGGAACGTTGTAATAACCAGCAATCAGCGCATTCCAGCCCAATTCCGGCAGGGAGACATTGTTCACTCTCAGGTCAAAAATAGCGCCGGTCATTGTGTGCGCCAGTGTGCCATCAGGCGTCATGGCTTTGGCGTGATAACCGATACAGCAGACGGCATCAAAGCTTTCATCCAGACCTTCCAGCATACCGAACGGACTTTTTGACCATTCTCGAATGAGCCGTGAATTTTCGTTGAGTTTATCAGGAATTAGATTTCGAGCACTGCCGTGAGCATCCCGAACCACCACATCGGTTGCTCCTTTTTCCAGGGCGCCTTCGATGGCTGCATTTACTTCATCGGTCATGATTTTTCGAAAATATTGATAATCAGGATTATTACCACCGGTCTCGTCCCAGTGAATGACGCCAGTGATCCCTTCCATGTCGGCTGAAATGTAGATTTTATTTTTTTTCATATTTCTACACCTTTTTCCAATATCTCCGCTATGAATTGATCGCCTTTTTCTTTTCTTTGATTAATCTCCTCTTCAGTAAAAACGAGAGGAGCGATTGCAAGCCCCTTTCTAAAATCTCTCAATAAACGTCTAACGGTTGCCATGCTTTCAAAAAATCGTTCATAAGTTGGAGCGATTACAAGTAGATCAACATCACTTTCTGTTGTCATGTCGCCTCTTGCATAAGATCCATAAAGAATGACTTTCTGGGCATGATATTCTTTTTTTTTGATTTTTGATGATCGCTCTAAGGCGTTTCATGGCTTTTTGCATGTAATTTGCTCCTCATACAATATTGATTTTCAAAAAGTAATTAAAGCGCAAATTTTACTTATGAGAAATCCATTCGATCCATGCCCGCGGCAGACAGGCGTACAATCCCCACCTTATTAAACTTACTCTGAATCCCGATAAAATGCAAGGATTTTTTCCACAACTTCTTCTGGCGTATCAGCTACCTGGAACAGTAGCATGTCTCCTTCAGAAATTTTATTTTGAGCTAAAACCGTCCCATTAATCCAATCTAACAATCCTTTCCAGTAGCTGCTATCCACCAGAATTACCGGGAATTTCCCGATACGGTGGGTCTGGATTAAAGTCAGCGATTCCCACAACTCATCCAGCGTTCCGAATCCGCCGGGTAAAATGACAAAGGCTTTAGCGTATTTGACAAACATAACTTTGCGAATAAAGAAGTATTTAAAGTCTAATCGTAAATTAGCATACTGATTTGGCTTTTGTTCAAACGGGAGATCGATATTCAAACCAGCCGAGGTACCGCCGGCTTCGGCTGCGCCACGATTTCCTGCTTCCATAATGCCAGGACCGCCGCCGGTAATCACACCATACCCGGCTTCAACTAAAAGGTGGGCGGTTTTACGGGCTAATTCATAATCCGGGTCTCCTTCTTTAGATCGTGCCGAGCCAAACATAGTCACACAATCACCGACCTCGGAGAGTTCTTCAAATCCCTCCACAAACTCAGAAATGATTCGAAATACCCGCCAGCTATCTTCGATAAATAATTTCTCAACCTGTCCATTAACTGGTTTGTAATTTTTCTTTTTCAGCATTTTGGTTCCTCCTAAAATCTACTTCAAATAAATCATTCGTCGTATATCCTGAAAACCATCACCAGTCATTCGATAAAAATAAATTCCGCTGGCTACAGATTGATTCTGGTCATCCGTGCCATTCCATACGGAAAAATACCATCCCCGGTTTCTTTTATTTTAAAAATTAAAAACTTTAATTTACTACAAATTGTTATAAGATGCAATGAAATTTTATTTTTTTGTTGTATAATTATGTAATACTCAGTATATTGTCATCAGTCGAATTTAGCGATTTGAAATCAAATCTAATTATTGGATATTACAAAAATGAATGAGAACCCACCAAAAACCATCCGCCTGGACAAATGGTTGAAAATCACTCGTATTATCAAAACCAGAAATCATGCAGCCGAAGCCTGCGACCAGGGCAGGGTGAAAGTGAATGAACAGGCAGCCAAGCCGGCCAAACTGGTTAAGATTGGTGATATTGTTACGGTAAAATTTAAATGGCGGACTCGCACATTTGATATTCTTGATATTGTTCAAAAAAGCATCAAGGCTGAAGAAGCAAGAAAACTTTATCGAGAACATGAGCCTACTCCAGAGGAACAAGAAGCTGAGGATATTCGAAGCCTTTTCTATCAAGCAGCTAAAAAGCATCGCCCAAAGTACAAGGGACGTCCGACCAAAAAAGAACGTCGGGAGATAGAGAAATTTCGAGGAAGGATTGACAATCCTGAATAAATATCAATCCCCAATATCGTGTTAATAATATGTGGATAACTTGTGTGTAACTGTTTATAACATAAAAGCCAGGAGTAATTCACGGCTCTGCAATATCGTCTTGACCACCTAATCTTTATAATTACAATGATTTAATATGTTAATAATAATTTGTAATTTATGTTTAATTTTAGAAATTATCATCCAATGAGATGTGGATAACTTTTGCATAGCACAAGATATAGTATGTTACTAAATTTTTGCTACTATTTATTTTTCTTAACTTGATGTGGGTGAACCAGGAATCCAAAAATTTAAAATTGATGGTGGAGTAGTGGATTACTCTACTCAACACGAAATAGTTTTCGGGTTATTATCTTGGGTGGTGTATCAAATAATTTCGCTATTTTGATTAAAATGATCCCAACCTTTCGGTTGGATAGGAATTCGTTTCCCTTGATTATCTACTAATACATATCCTGAGCTTTTAGGTTGAATTTGACCGATTTCTGTAATTGGCACACCGGTTTTTTGGGCTAATGAATGAATGAGGGAATCAGGAATATTCGGTTTTGCCGTAAATAATAACTCATAATCTTCACCGCTGTGAAGCGCTAAATGAAGCACAGATTTCCTGGTGAAAGAAGCAATTTTATTGATATTTTCTGGCAAAGGAAGTTTGTCATGATGGATTTCACCACCCACATTACTCATCTTACAAATATGGTACAAATCACTGGCAACGCCATCGCTAATATCAATCATTGCTGTGGCGAAACCGGACCGGGCAATCTTTTGACCAATATCAATACGAGGAATCGGCTGAAGATGCTTATCCACCAAACAACGGAATTCGAGCGGGTATTCATTTCCGAATTTTGCTAATACATGAAATCCAGCGCCTGATGCTCCCACCTTTCCAGTGACAAAAATGCGATCTCCGGTTCTGGCACCGCTTCGGGTTAAATATTGTTCTGGTTTTACTTCACCCATCATTGTGATGTCGATGATCATTTTGCCTTCAGTGTTGGAGAGATTGCCGCCGATAATGGTTGCCGAAAATTCAGCGAGCTGATCCCGCATTCCTTTGAATAGATTTTCAAAGTCTGGCAAAGGAAAAGACTTGGGAAATCCCAAAGATACCAGGGCAAAAGTCGGTTTGCCACCCATTGCTGCAATATCGCTGAGATTCACAGCCATCGCTCGCTTGCCTAACTGGTAGTGAGTCATGTTCTTCAAACGAAAATGCTGATCCTCTACCTGAATATCACAAGTCACGAGCAGTGCCCGCTCGTTGCTTAATCGAATCACTGCCGTGTCATCACCGATTCCAACCAAAACCTGCTGGTTTTTGACTGATGGCAGGATATTCTGGATACGATCAATCAAACTAGATTCACCGATATCAGATACAGTTTGTGCTATATTGTTCAAAACAATTCGTTGTATTAGCCGGTTGGTCTATTCAGTTTTTTTGTAAAGCTTCTAATGTCGAACCACATTGATGTCATCCTCCTGTGTCAGAAAGTTCCATGTCTGGTAAATCCCATGCCTCCAGTCGCTGCCCGCAACTGCAATTTTTCTGGTACCATTTTATCTCAGCTCCGCAGTTGTCGCACGACCATTCTTCTTTCTGGGCATTTAACCACTTTTTAGCACCGTTTTTCTTGATAAAGTCAAGATTGGGTTCCATCGTCCAATGGTGAGGCCATTGGTCGTTCATAAACTCATGAAGCGCTTTGCAGGGGTAGTCGTCACAGAAACAGCAGAACTCAATATTTTTTTTCCCGGTGCATTGTCTGAACTTACAACCTCTCACCCATTCATCAATAAAATCACTTTGACAGCCACCGCAGTCGTCGGCGCCACATGCACCGCAATAAAGCCCGCAGGAACCATAATTTGTTTGTTTCATTTTTGCTTCCTTATCGTTTCACAAGCTCATAGCACACCAGTCGTTGATTGAAGCGCAGGTACAGCAGTCCGTTTGCTACAACAGGTTTGGTCCAGACAGGTCCCTTGACGTTACCGAGAGCTTTTCGCAATTGAGATATTTTGATAAATTCGTTCGGATCAGGTTTCATCAGAAATAAATTGCCTTTTATATCACAACAGATCAAATGGTCATCCACAAAACTACCGGTGCCCCAGCCCATCTCATTCGTAGTCCATTTTTCCTCACCGTTTTTTAAACTGATACACTTAAACGCACCCCGGTTCTGATAGCTGTCACCGGAATATCCATAAATGTAACCATCAATAATGTAGGGATCTGAATGTATAGCTGCAATTGCCTGGTTTTGCCATAGCATCTCAGCACCGCCACGATTGACTTTTAATAAGGCGCAGCCAACCTTGTAACCTGATGTGATAAATACACTGTCACCAATTATCACCGGGGTGGTTGCGTTTACGTCATAGTTCGTCTCCCAGGGGAAATTCCATAACTCGTTGCCATTCCTGGCATCAAGAGCAGCAAGCCCTTTGCCATGGAACGCCAAAATTACCACTGTGTCGTCTATGTCCATAGAAGTAATGGCAGCATAACCGGCAATTCCCTGTCCACTCTTCCAGGCGACTTCTCCAGTCTTTTTATCGAAGGCGATAATCTGTACGCTGCCTCCTCCCTGGACGATAACGTACTCACCCAAAATAAGCGGTGAGGAGGCGTGCCCCCACGTCGGCTCTTCGCCTCCTTGTTCATTAACATTGGTCTTCCAGAGTTGTTCTCCAGCAAGCAAACTCCAACAAACAATATCTCCGCTGCGCCCATACGTATAGACGCGATCATCTTCGATAAAGGGCGTGGCACGAGCACCAGCCCCGTGGCTGCTTATGGCTTTAGCCCGGTATGATCCCTGCCAGAGCAAATCTCCGTTCTTCGGATCAATGCAGAAGATGAGGTCATTTTCTGTGTCACGTCCGCAGACGATTAACCGGTTGCCTTGAATGACTGGAGCTGACCATGTTGCACTTCCATCCCCGTGGCACAAATAGCTCACCTCCCATAATTTTTTCAATCCCCCGGACCAGTCCTTGATAATTCCCGTGACCCTGCTGCGGTTGTCCCCATTGGCTCCCAGCCAGGAAATCCAATCGGTATCTCCTTTTGACAGCGGTTTCAGTTCTCGCGATACAACTTTTGGAATCGTATCTTTCTGACCGCTTACCTCACCGGTACCCTGGAGTATTCTTATCGTTGACCAAAACAAAGAAACGAATATAACGATTACAACCACAATTACGCCTATAATTCCTAACAACCACTTTTGCCATTTTTTCATAATACCGGTTCCTTTAACGTGAATTTTGATAAATATTCTAAATCTTGTTCTTTGATATCAACTGTTTTTTCAAGATTTCTTTCTTCAAAAATATAGTCTCGGTAGACGTATGGTCGTGTTGAGCGTTGGATCTGCGCCGGTGCCCCTGGTTGGGCAGACAACTTGAGTTAACTGTGATTGGTTATGAACTGTTCCATCGGGAATGATTTGCCATGTCCGGGGTAAATAGTTTTTATTTTTAAACTTTTCAGTTTTTCGACACTGGCATTCGCTGTCACCCGGTCGTCCATAATGGAATTAACAACCGGCTTTTTTGTGTTTTCGAACAGGTCGCCGCAAAATAACTCGCCACCAGTTGTCAGGATTCCTAAGGAACCCTTTGAATGCCCGGGAATATGAAGAACTCTGGCGTCGAATCCATAACCACAGAGATCGTATCCATCCTCGAAATATAAATCAGGCTTAAACCGGTCCGATTTTCTTAACCTGAAAAAGAATTTAGCTATTATTCTGATGAGAATATTACCTTTTTTCCGGTTCCAGAACATGTCTCCGTGTTCGACCATTCCGGAATCGTCAACGTGCATAGCTATTTTTGTACCGAACTTTTTGCTGAGATAAGCGCAATTGCCGGTATGATCAAAATCTCCATGAGTCAAAACGATAAGCTCAAGATTGCCTGGCATGCAGCCCACGCTTTCAAGTTCTTTTTCAAGGTCGTTACGTCTATTTGCCCACCCCGTGTCAATCAGGATAAAACCGGTGTCGGTTTTGACAAGGTAGCAATTTACACCAGCCAGGATATTTGTTAAGCTTATGGTTTTAATCGCC
>CBFDBN010000185.1:0-7535 GCA_965603055.1 uncultured bacterium
GGATGACTCATCAACAAAGTAAAATCTCTGAATGGATACAAAATAAATACCAGGGAAGTACATTTAAAAATGTCATATTCTTAAGAATCCCATCATCATAAGGCAGATTGGGGGATGGATATTCTTAAAATTGGAAGTTCACTTGACGTTGGTTCTATTTGAACATGGTTTGAAAATAAAGCGAATCGTGTTGAAAAAAACAGAAATCTGTAGTTGTAAAATGCGTTGTAAGATCAAAAATCGGAACAACGTATAAAATAGTTAGCCCGTTATATAGTATTAATCAAAAAACAATTTTAAAGGAGTATTAATCATGAAAAAATTACTGTTAATACCACTGATTTTAGGAAGCTTTTTTTGTTGCCAATCTGAAAACAAATGTTGCAAATCTGAAAACAAAACTGATATCAGTATGTTTATGAGAGCTGATAGCGCTACATATTTAAACGAAGTGAGTTCAGAATCAGGCGATCTCTACACAAGTATCGGTCATCATGGCCCGGCTGTCGAAAATGAGTGGATGGGGCTCCGAATCTATTTTAGCGAAAAAGCTGCCATCGATGTCTACAATAAAACAAAACCAGGCCTCGAACTCAAACACGGGCGCTGGTATCCGACTGTTGAGCAACAAAAAACTGGATGGGGAGCTGACTATTACAAAGTAGGTCAAACCGTTGGCTTAGGGGGAGTTCGTTTATGGGATGGAAGCAAGGTTGTTTTTTTAAATCCGGTTACAAACAGAACAGCCCGGGTTGTTAAAGAAAAAACTTCCTCGTACATGGAAATGCTTTCAGAAGGAGTTCCTTACAAAGATAGAACTGTCGATGTTTTGATGCGTGTTACAGTTTATTCAGGTATAAGAGAAGCTAAAGTTGAAGCCTTCGCTTTAACTGATTTACCCGTTCAGTTTGTTACCGGAATCAATTATCATAAGGGACAGGAAGTTCAGAATAAAGATGGTTTAATTGCGACATGGGGCATACATCCAGAAGATGTAGCTGCAGAATTGATTAATATAGGAGCAGCTATCATTTATCAACCGTCTGATTATGTCGACAAACAAGATGACGGGACGCAAATTTTATTGATTTCAAAGCCGGATAAGCAATTAACAACATGGATCTCTTCTGCTAATGAAAGAGAAAGTGAATTGAATACGATGGAAAAATTTCTCAATTCCTTAAACATTGAAAAGTACACAAAGAAAAATTGAACTCTATTTATTCGCTATTGAATATTACCTAATGACTTTGTTTCATGAATAATTACATAGGAATCTACCGACTGAATTGATCTTAATTCCAATCGCGTTCCAGAGCAAACATAGCATTACCGGCGAGGACAATCTTCTGGAAACAGCGGTACTGTTCGAAAAATTACAGTTCAGAAGTTTGTAACAGGACGAATTAAATTGTTCAGCGTTTTTTAATCCTGAAAATTCAAAAGTGGATTACTATTTTGTAGCTGCCTGGGCTCAAGAACCAAGTGGAATTCAAACGCAGGAAGCTTTTGAGACATATTTAAAACAAACGATAACAGAATCATCCACTACAGATTAAATACTGATAAAAATGATGTTAATCAAGTAAAAGATTTTAAAAACAGACATGGTTGAGTTCTATTTCAAAATACAACACATTTTTAGAAACACGTATAGCGGGCTTATCATTTCGAATTTCTTTGAATTGATTGTGCTTATTGGACCTTATTTTGTTGTCAGTGTCGTCCTGAATGTCCTGTTACGCTATTATTTTTTTAAGAACAAAATGATGATTTCCACGAAGAACGAGACGATGAGTATTATTATTGCCGGAGGAATTGGTATTTTGTCACCATTACCAACTTATATTGCTGTGCCAATGGGCTTGTCTTTAATAACTTCAGGGATTCCGTTGAGTGCTGCGGTCGCATTTATAATTGCCTCACCGTTAATGAATCCCGGCTTATTTTACCTCACATATACACAATTAGGATTGGAAATGGCAGCGGCACGATTAATATCAGCTTTTGTTTTATCTCTGGTAGCAGGATTTCTGTCAAAATTCATTTGGAGACAGCTTTGTAGTTATATAAAACATCATCCAACAAACACCGATAAAAACATTCGACCGATCTGGATTGAATTCATGCGAAGCTTTTTGTTTCTGGGTAAATATTTTGTTATAGCGCTATTCATTAGCGCTTTAGTAAAATCGTTAGTCCCGGAGGAATTTATTAGCAAAATTTTAGGCGGAAATGCCAGGATGAGCCTGATTGCAGCCATCGCCATGGGTATTCCCTTTTATAGCTGTGGTGGAGCAGCAATTCCCCTAATCCAGGTATTGAGTGAGATGGGTATGAATAAAGGCGCTGTATTAAGCTTTTTCATAGCCGGACCATCGACAAAACTGGAAACTATTTACGTATATAAATCTTTGTTGGGCTATAAATTTTTACTTTATTTTCTAAGTTTTACTTTGATAAGTAGCTTTCTTTGCGGTTTAATATTATTAAAGCTGTGACAAGGATTGGATGTTAAAGGAGTACCTGATGAAAAAATTAAGAAAGTCGATTCTGAAAGTTTTGTTATTTATAATCATTCTTACCGCATGGTTGTATTGGGATTTTTCTCAAGCTGGACGGAGTGATTGGGCGCTTTACAGGTCATTTAAGAAATTAAGTGAGCTTGATGCAGTTACTTCAGGAACTTCAACAGTGGCGATTGTCCGTTCGGATGATCCTGAATTAGCCCATCCGATCCCCATCAATGATGCTTCGATCGATTATCCGGAAATAGAAAATATGGTAAGAAGAGCCATTGAACTTGCAGGTGGATTTGATTGGGTCATAAAGCCCGGTGACATGGTGCTTTTAAAACCGAATATCGTAGATCCAGAACCGCCCGGTTCTGGTGAAGTCACTGATGTCCGGGTGATTAAAGCGCTCATTAAAATTATTGATGACATTGATCCTGGCAATATAGAAATTGTTGTTGGTGAAGGTTCTCCCAGACCCATGGATTATGAGATGAAGTTTCAAAGCAAATTTGGTTCTCCGCAATGGGAAAAATTATGGGATAAGGCTGGATACCAGGATTTGTTAATTGATCCCTATTTACAGGGAATAAACTTCCGACTATCGAATTTAAATGGATCGCCACCTGAGGATCCCTGGCAGGATTTGGTGCTTGTAGATGTACCTGGCGGTGGAGAGGCGCTTCCCCAGGGGGGACGTTATTTCATTCATAAAGATGTCCTGAACGCTGATGTGTATATCACTGTACCGGTAATGAAAATTCATACGACAGGTATCACTGTTGCCTTGAAGAATCAAATTGGTCTGGCTCCCTCTACCCGTTACGGCTTTTCTAAAACGGCAGGAGTTCCCCAGGACAATTACCAGACGAATTTAACTCATGATCGTAATAGGCCTAAATACTGGACGGATAAAGAGATCGTTGATCTATCAAATTTAGCTAAAATTAAATTTGTCGTTGTTGATGCCATTGCCTGTTTGGAGTCCCAGAAAACCGCGGAATGGAGAAATGGTGTCGTTCAAAATCTGGTGAGAATGAACACCATTGTTGCCGGGGCTGATCCTGTGGCTATCGATCATATTTGTGCTCGATTAATGGGGCTCAATCCAGATGATATTGAGCATATTACACTGGCAGAAAGAGTCGGATTGGGCACCAACAATCCAGACAACATCATCATTGTCGGCGCCGATCTTGAACAAACGAAACGCAGATTCAAGCAAAATTACAGCGAAACCGCCAATTTTGGACAGAGCAATCGTGAATGGTTGATCAACGGACCTTATCCCATCCAGGGAATTTCCGATCCGATTCATCATGTATTCATTGAAGACGAAAGTAATCTGGCTCCCGAACCGGGGAAGGATGGTTGGAGCGAGTCGATCTATTTTACTGATGATCGAATTGATTTGAAAGATTATTTCAATAATCCGGGTCAGGTAGTGAGCTATGCATTTGCCTATTTTAATGCTCCGAAGGATCAGGAAGCGGAGCTGTGGATTGGATCAGATGAAGCGTTGAAAATTTATATTAATGGAGAAGTGGCATATTTGTACGACGGAACCAGGTCGTTCCCGAACAATAGATTTGTAAGCGCCAAAGAGAGATTTCAAATCAAAGCCGGCGAAAACCTGCTGCTTGTAAAATCGTTACAAAAATACGGCAATTATGATTTTGCACTCAATATTTGTGAGCCAGAAACAAATCCTAACTTCGATGGTAACCGTATCTGGGGATTAAAATTTTATACCAAATCCAACATCACTTCTGTTCGACATTTATTGGAACAACCGATTGCCAGCTTTGAAATTTCCCCGGCATACCCCAATCCTTTTAATAGTGCGGTGACAATACAGTTTCAATTGTCAAAGCCAGGGAGAGTAACCATCTCGATTTTTAATTTAAGAGGACAGCGAATACGAACGTTAATAGATAGACATTTTAATGATATTGGTGAAAAATCAGTTACCTGGGATGGAACTGATCAGCAGGCAAATGCTGTCTCATCAGGAGCCTATCTAATTGCTTTTCAGAGTGCTACAGGAAATATCCAAATCCAAAAAGTAGTCTTTTTAAAATAATTTCCCGGCAGATACTTTCTAAGAATACGAATAGAGAAGATGAAACGAAACAGTATAGTTTTGATGATTTTTAGCATCGCTTTCGCTTCTAATATATAAATCATAAATGACAATTTATAAACAACAAATAAATTATAATGATCAATGATCAAAATTCAACACCAATCTGCGCTTTTTCGTTTAGAATGTTCCAGTTGATCCGATGTATTTGGCTTGTCTGCCGCAGCCGTCGTCACACTCCTGCTGATCTGTAAGTGCAATGACTGATGAATTACTGAAATTTCAACCCTTAACGAGTATAAAAAATGATTTTGAAGTCAACGTGCCACGCACTTCAAATATCATCTTCATATAATTTACTAGTATTAAATAGCTTAAATGGTTTTAAGATATCAATAGTAATAGAATTAAAAGTGCGTGGCACGTTGTTTTAGTTCAAGCACTAAGTAGTAATAAGACTTCATTTTTTTTCAATCCTGATAATTTTGGTTGCTTAAATGAAATAAAGGTTTTATATTAGACGTCAGCAAAAGGATTTAATTGCCTGGCAAAATACGCTATTTATTATCGGAAGTTCTATTATAAAATTGGGAAGCGTACTCAGAGAAAAACGGGATAAAGTCTACATTAGTAAGCAAAGGATTTAAAAGCTTTGACATGTTCGATATGTTTCTGAAAACGACTAGAGAAACACTGATCAGCCAGGAAGATTTTGATTTGTATCGCTATGCGTAGGAGAATCGCTCAATCAATTGTATGATGTGTGGTGAATGCAAGCGAGCCTGTCCGCAGCAGATTGAAATTCCGACTATGCTTCGCTGTCGAGATTATTATTACGAGCAGCTAGCGGATCGGGAGATGGCGATAGAAACGTATCAAACGATTCCTGGTAGGAGGCGTTTTTTAATGCTGTTTGCTCCTTGTGTGGAAATCGCGAAAAGATTTGTCCCAATGGCATTCAGATTGTCCAACGACTTCGGGAAGCGTCTGATGTTTTGGAGTCCCTTGTCGTATAATTAAATTAATTTCGGATGAAATTAAGCTTACAATAAAATCAAATCGGAGGGAATCAATGAAATCATTTATACTTTGCACGGGCATAAATTGAACTTTTCTGTCATTCCTGACGAAGCGAAGTTCAGGAATCTCCTCTGCTAAAGTCAGGAGATTCCTGCATTCGCAGGAATGACATTCGTAAAAAATGTTCAATTTATAACCGCTTTAAGTATAGTAACATCATTTCTCTATCTATCTTAATCTTCGTCCTCGGATGTACACCCGGTGTCGATCAAAAAATTAAAAATGAATATCCAGAATCGTTGAGCCTGACAGTAAGAAATGAAACCAATCTACTGCGGAACTGATGAAGCTATAATTCTGAATGTGGAAGAACTCAAAGCAAAAGCATCAGATTTCAATCCGAATGCGTTTGTTGTTTTTAGCGAAGGAATCGAGCTTGCCAGCCAGGCAAATGACCTGAATGGCGATAGCAATCCCGATCAGATTGTTGTGATTACGGATTTCAAAGCTGGGGAAAAGAAAAAAGTTACTATTCAATATGCAAAAACAGGAATGAAATCACGAGAATATCTGAAGCGAACCCAGGCAGAACTGTCAATTAAAGTCGGTGGAAAATTTGTCGATCGGAAATATGAAGGTGGAAAATTTCAAAATGTGCAGTTCCTTCGAGTTCCGCCCGAACATACCGATCATTCAGAATTCATTCGTTACGAAGGACCTGGCTGGGAATCGGACAAAGTCGGCTATCGTTTTTACCTGGATTGGCGTAATGCCAGTGATATTTATGGAAAGAAAGCGCCTGATATGGTGCTGCAAAACGTAGGACTGGATGGCTTTGATTCTTATCATGAGATGTCCGATTGGGGTATGGATATTTTAAAAGTCGGCGAGTCGTTAGGAATTGGTTCAATTGCCATGTGGAATGACGGTAAAGCAAATCGTGTTGCGATAACTGATAGCGTAATCAGTGAAATCGTCCTGAATGGAAATTTAGAATCGCTTATTCGAACAAAATATTTTGGATGGAAAGTTGGCGATGGAATTTTTAATTTGAATTCAGAATTATCCATTTTTGCTGGCAGCAGAATGACGAAACATGATCTTCAAATCGAAGGGAATCCGGAGAATTTATGCACGGGTATTGTTAAACATCCCGATGCCCAATTGATTCAATCAGAAGAAAATGAAGGTTGGGCTTATCTTGCCAATTATGGTAAACAGAGTTTGGCAGAAGATCAACTCGGAATGGCAATTCTTTTCAAGCAGAAAGATTTGATTGAGATCACTGAAGATGAATACAGCCATGTGGTGGTACTGAAACCAGAAGGTGGAAAACTAACATATTATTTCCTTGCTGCATGGGAAAAAGAACCAAATGGAATTAAGACTAAAGAAGAATTTGTAAACTATTTGAATGAAACAGTACAAAAATTGGATAAACCGGTTTTTGTTGAGTATTGATACAACAAAATTGCACAATAAATTATTTAAATTCCAAAACTCAAATAATAATGAGTCCACTCTAAAAAACAATTTTTAGTTGCTGTCATTGCGAGCGGAGAGGAACGGAGCGAAGCAATCCCTTCTATCAGTTGAGATTGCTTCGGCATAAAATGCCTCGCAATGACTGATATTCATGAAATTTTATGATTTTCGATCTTTTTAGAGCAAACTCAATAATAAATGATAAATAAATTACAATGACTAAATTTCAAGTTACAGACTGCGTTTCGGTCATTGAATGTTGAAATTTGATTATTATTTGGAATTTGGAGATTATCATTTGAAAGTTTTGAATTGAATGTAACAAAAACTAAAATGGAGAAATCCAATGGAAGTACGATATGTAGCTGATCCAGTCCGGTTTCAGCGGATGACTACATCCGAAATCAGGGAATCATTTTTAGTTGAAAAACTTT
>CBFDBN010000186.1:0-7529 GCA_965603055.1 uncultured bacterium
AGTCCGTTGGTAAAATCCACCTTTCGTCAATAAAATCGCTTCTTTTAAATCTCCTAAATTCAATCGAATATGCAATGTCTGTCCTCTCCGAATTCCAGTTGGTGTCACACCTAAAAAATACAAATCCACCTCAAACCTGCCCTCTCGGACTTCGGGAAAGATTTTTTTAACGGTAAGATTGTATGGCTCGCCTGAAAGATCGCCAGAACCTGTACGTCCGACCTCGACTCTGGCAATGTAATATTCATCAATACCAGCTCGAACTTTAAAACTGTCGAGGACATCGATCTGCCCCAATCGCTGTCCTGGACTTTTGGATTCCCCAATTTCGGCATTTAGCGAGGTTAATTGTCCACTGATTGGGGCATGAAGCGTTAGACTTTCTAACTTCTGTTTCACCACATCTAAATTGGCTTGCATCCGAGCCAAAGAGGATTGTAGTTGCTCGATCTGGACATGACGAAACAGCGAATCCTGTTTAAAAGTCTCAACTGCCAGTTCTTTTTGTTTAAGATAATATTCGTACTGATCTCTCGCCTGTTCATATTCCTGGGTGGCAACTAAATTTTTATCGGCTAATTCTTTTTGCCTTTCATAAATTCGTTTTTGCGTTTTTATTTGAAATTCCAATTCATTCAATTGCCTCATTAAATTGAGACGGCTCTGTTCCATCAGCAATCGAGTGTTACGAAGGTTGTTGCTTTGCTCAAAAAATTCTGCCTCACGCCACATGATATTTAATAACAGATCAGTATTGCCAAACCTGAGAATATTGTCCCCTTTTTTCACCAACGCTCCTGCTTCCAGATATTTTTCTTCAACCCTGCCGCCCTCTTCGGCATCGAGATATACCGTGACAATCGGCATCACACTGCCAATGATAGGAATAAATTCTTGAAATTCACCTTTTGCTACCGTAGAAATCGTAATTCGGTCTAATTCGACATTTAGCTTTGAGCTGCTGTCTCCGAAAATAAATGTATAGATGATAAAGAAAACAAATATCAGGATAAGAGAAAGTCCAGCAATTTTTTTAACTGTCCATTTTTTCTTTTTGATTTGTCGATCCATTTATCTCTCCAATAAGCTTTTTTTAGACGTATTTTGCTATACAGAAACATTTCAATAATTATGCCAGTGCTAAATTTTAATGACTTATGAAGGTTTTTCTTGAAATGATAAAATAGATGTATCCGCTTTAATTACAGTGAGTGTACGATAGCGAAAAGTTTTTTGTGTAGATAACTTGATGATTAAATGAAGATTTAGATTGAATATGGGGAGTGGGAAAAAATGATGAGGTAGCAGTGGCAGGTGACAGTAGCAGTTATCATTTCAAACTGCCACTGCTGTTTTCGCCGGCTACCGATTTCTTATAATCGTCGTGTACACTTTTTGCATCTCACTTCGATTAAAATGCTGGGACATTGCTCTCATTACTGCGCCTTTATCAGTGTGGATGGAAACACCTAATTTGTCATACTCATTCAAAACTCGTTCTCGAAATTCGACTTCCTGGTTGACTTGCACGATGCAATTGTTAATATATTTTCTAAAATTTTCAATATCTCTAAGCTCATATTCTTCAAGCAGCAAGGGCAATAGATTTTCATAATTCAAAACATCGCCAGTTTCCAGGTAATTCCAGCACGTCGCCATCACTGCTTTTTTATTAATACCCACCGCCCAATGAATCTCTTCGACTGATTCAGGCTTACATTTCCACATTGTCATCCTGCCATTGGGTTCTTCGACATACCACACCGTGCCTTCCATGCCGACTAATTTTTCATCATCGGCATGCTTCATCCGTTGTTCCATACTCTCACGAATTTCTGCATATTTTTGAACAGGATCATCCTTCGCAGAAATTTCATCGATAAATGATACAGACGGAACGTCAAAAAGCTTCAAATCAAACACAGGCACAATAGTTGCATTTTCTCGAATTCCGAACAAGGCAGCCAGCGCCAGATCGACATCGTAGAGCATGAGGTGGGCATTTCGCATCCCGTACATCTCGAAGCTGATGTGACAGTTATTTTCCGATACCAGCCTTGTGATCGCTGGGTACTTTTGTACCAGTTCATTCCACATATCAAGAAATGGTCCCCAACGGCTGTTGCGCAAAACTGGATAGAGACGAAGTTTGTAAGTCAGGTGGGAATTCCCATCAGCATCCTGATAGCGATAGGCAAGCACATTGGTGCCATCAAGCTTTTCGTAGATGTGAATTTTTTTGATTGGCGGAAAATGGAATTTCCCATCTTTGCCGAATGGATAATGCAATTTAGGTGTTGCCAGAATGAGTTGTGGCGCTTCCTTTCCATCGACGTGGGTGATGACTAAAGCGCCGTAGCGATGATCAGGCTTTTGGGATAGAAATCCCTGTAATCTCATATCATTATTGAACGGATCTTCAACATCGAACGGCTGAAGCCATTTGGCATCGAGATCAATACTTTGTTGAGCTAACTCTAATGATTTTGTATTCTCAATATTTATCATGGTTTGAATTTGGAATTAATAAACTTTAATTAAGCTAAATATAAGCTAAGTTCATTTTAAATGCAAACAATTTTTTTATGCTTGATTTTTACAAATTAATTTTTTAGCTTATTTATGTAGAAATGATTTATATTGCTTGGCAAAATTAATATCAGGAGATTTTAAAATGATAGTATTAAATACAATCACTACAGAGAAGAATGTCATTATTCCAAAAGATGAATTCAAAAAACTCATTGAGAACTACCGAAATTTTGAAACGATTGAAATTAATGAAGAATACGATCCTGATTATTTAACTGAAGATGAATTTCTGATTCGTCAGGAAGCTTTAGAGGAATTGGAGCGGGGTGAAACCATCAACTTTGATGATGTAAAAGACAAATGGTTAAAAGGTGAACCAGCTAATGTATGAAATTGAAATTAAAAAACAAGTGGCAAAATTTATCAATAAGCGAACACCAAAAGAGAGAGTTAAGATTGCTCAAAGCTTTTCGTTGCTTCGGCAAAATCCTTATCGAAGTGATTTAGACATTAAGAAACTTATTAATACAAAAAATGATTTTCGGCTTAGAATAGGGAAATACCGTTTTCTTTACACAATTTTTGAGAATCGAATGTTAATTTCCATGTACAAAGCTGATACTCGTGGAGATATCTATTAAGGATAAACCTATGCCCGACAAACACGGCAAAATACTGATCATCGATGATGACGAAGACATTTTATTAGCTGCCCGCTTATTCCTCAAACAGCACTTTAATCTCGTGCATACCGAAAAAAAGCCAGACAATATTCCAACTTTACTGCAAAATGAAAATTACGATGTCATTTTATTGGACATGAATTTTGCCAGGGACATGACCAGCGGCAAGGAAGGTTTCTTCTGGCTCAATAAAATTCTTGAAATCGATCCATCTGCCGTGGTGATTTTAATTACGGCTTATGGCGATGTGGAAATGGCAGTTAAAGCGATTAAAGCAGGGGCAACTGAATTCATCCTTAAACCCTGGCAAAATGAAAAACTATTGGCAACAATTTCGGCGGCGATAAATTTGAGACAATCCCGAACCGAAGTAGACAATCTCCGCAGTCGACAAATTCAGCTCAGCGCCGATCTGGATCAGCCGTTCAAAGATTTTATCGGTATAAGTCCTGCCATGCAAACGGTTTTTTCAACCATCGAAAAGGTGGCGAATACAGAAGCTAATGTTTTAATCCTGGGTGAAAATGGCACGGGAAAGGAATTGGTCGCCAGGGAGCTCCATCGTCAATCGCTGCGGGCAAACGAAGTCTTCATCACTGTCGATATGGGAGCAATTACCGATACGCTATTTGAAGGCGAACTATTCGGACATACCAGGGGTGCTTTTACTGATGCTAAAGAAGATCGGGCAGGCAGGTTTGAGATTGCTTCGGGTGGAACTCTGTTTCTCGATGAAATCGGAAATCTGCCGCTGCCATTGCAAGCCAAATTATTGACCGTTCTCCAAAATCGAGAAGTCACTCGGCTTGGATCGAATAAACCTCGTCCAATCGATATTCGACTGATTTGTGCCACCAACCGACCGATTTATGAAATGGTCGAAATGAAAGAATTCAGACAGGATTTGCTTTATCGAGTGAACACGGTTGAGATTCCGTTGCCACCGCTCCGAGACCGACAGGAAGATATTCCACTGTTGGTTGATCATTTTTTACAAATTTACTGTAAAAAATATCGGGTAGCACAAAAACGGGTGAATTCCGCTACGATCAAAAAGCTACAAAAATATCACTGGCCTGGTAATGTGAGGGAGTTGCAACACGCTATCGAGCGAGCCATCATCATGACCGATTCGACTGTGCTCAATCCAACCGACATTTTTCTGCCAGACAGGGAAATCAAAGAGCAGGGCATTATTTTTGAAAATTATAATCTCGAAGGTGCAGAGAAAATGTTGATCCGAAAAGCCATCTCCAAACATGGCGGCAACGTCAGCAAAGCTGCCAAAGAACTGGGTTTAACCCGAACGTCCCTTTACCGAAGATTGGAAAAATATGGTATATAAAAATTTCAGATTGATCTGTATTCTACGAGTTCTATTTCTCGGCGCCACCTTTTTGCTTTTATTCTACTTGCTCAGCCAAACGACGCTTTATGCCATGAGCTTCATTATTGGCGTGATTATTATCTATGAAATATATTCCCTTATTCATTACATTGAGCGAACCAATAGAGATTTAACCCGCTTTTTAGATGCTATCAAGTATGAAGATTTTTCACAGACGTTTATTGGCGCAGGATTCGGTTCATCATTCAATGATTTAAAAACAGCCTTTAATGCTGTCCTGACAAAATTTCAGGCGACTCGGGCAGAGAAGGAGGAGCATTTTCGCTATCTCCAAACCGTTGTTCAACACGTGGGAATCGGACTGATTACTTTTCAGCCGAATGGCGATGTGGAGTTGATTAATAACGCTGCCAAGCGATTGCTAAATGTTGTTCGATTAAAGAATATCAACGAATTGAACAAGTTCAGTAAAAAATTAGTGGATACTTTGTTCAAGATGAGACCTGGAGAAAAGAAACTGGTCAAAATCCAGGACAGTAATGAATTTCTGCAATTGGCGATTTATTCGACAGAGTTTATTCTTCGTGAAAATAAATACACACTGGTCTCGCTTCAAAATATCCAGAGCGAACTGGAAGAAAAAGAGATGGAAGCCTGGCAGAACCTGATCCGTGTTCTTACCCATGAAATTATGAATTCGATAACGCCGATTTCTTCGCTGGCATCGACAGTGAGGGAAATGTTGGCCGATTTATCTGGTGAAAAAGAGGCTTCAAAACAGATTGGTGACGAGACCATTGACGATGTGAAGGGCGCTGTCCAAACCATTGAGAAACGAAGCAAAGGTTTACTCAATTTTGTGGAGTCCTATCGAAAGCTTACCCGCATTCCTCGACCTAATTTTGAAATTTTTACTGTTTCATCCCTATTTGACCGCGTCGAGCAGCTAATGAAAACCCAGATCGGGGATAATGGAATCCATTTTGTTACCAGTGTCGATCCAGAATCATTGGAGTTGACTGCCGATGCCGAGATGGTGGAGCAGGTCTTGATTAATCTTGTGCTAAACTCGATTGACGCAGTAAAAATTAGACATGATGGAAAAGTTCAACTTATTTCCAGAATGGATGACCGAGGCAGGGTGATTGTTCAAGTGATTGATAATGGCATTGGCATCGATGAAGATATTCTGGAGAAAATATTTATTCCCTTTTTTACCACTAAAGAACATGGCTCTGGCATTGGGCTCAGCTTATCGAAACAGATAATGCGATTGCATCGGGGGACGATTACGGCACAGTCGAAAAAGCGGGAGGAGACGGTTTTTACGTTGAGGTTTTGATAGTAAACTATCAACAAAAAGGTAATTTTTCAATTTATATATCACCTCATCCATAATTTCAGCACTCTCTACCTCAAGTATTTTCATGCCCCGATCAATTTGAATCTTTTTAAAAATATAGTAATTTACATCAGCTATCTCGTTTGCTGGCAAGTAAAGATAGTTCGCCTATATTCATTTTTTACTTGATATTAAAAACTTAGAAGCTTATATTTAAACTTTTAAAATTGCCAAAATTTCCTTTCGAGTAAAGGCTAACCATCATGTATGTCAAACACCAATACATCAGAGACATCAATTTAGGGGGATTGGCTGCTGAACATGATAGTTTTCTGGAACAGTATTTTTATGAAAGTGACCTATTCCGTCGGGTAGCATTAGGTCATACCAGAATTTTGATCGGCAATCGGGGCAGTGGCAAATCAGCGATTTTCAAGATACTGGCCCAAAAAGAGCGGGGGGAAGGCACGCTTGTCCAGGAGATTTTGCCCAGCGATTATATTTACGATCTGCTTAAAAATTCCCGATTATTCGAGTCTGATGCAGAGTGGGCACGACTGGGGGCTTACACGGCGTCCTGGAAATATGTTATTCTTTCAACTGCCATGCGTTTGCTTCATGCCAGGCATAAGAATCAGAAACCCCATTCCGAACATGTCAATCAACTTCATGTTTACCTGCGAGACCATTTTGATGAACATGAGAAAACGCCGATAGATCTGCTGGTGAAGTTTATCAAAAAATTTGGCAGCGTGACCAATATCTCCTTGGAAGGTATTCAATTCGCCGATAAGACTGGCGAACTGGATAAGCTTTACAAATTGGAGCCTCTCGCTAAAGTCATTCCATCCGTTCAAGAATTGAGCCGTCATACAAAAATTCTCATTCTGTTCGATGAATTAGATCATGGCTGGGATGCGTCCACTGATGCACGACAGTTCATCGCAGGGTTGTTTCGAGCAGCGATTCAAATCAATAACCAGTTCCCCAACATTCATGTTTTGGTGACGATTCGAGAAGAAATCTATCAAAACATTCCCGAGCTTTATGATGATGCCCAGAAGATCAGGGATATTATTGAGTATATTCGCTGGACTCCTGATGAATTGAAAGTGATGATCGCCCAACGCATCAAACATTCGCTTGAACGCAGCCTTGGCAAAGACGTGAGAGCTACACAAGCTGACACGATCTGGGAAATTATTTTTCGGAGAGCTATTCAGGATGCAGAAATTCCGACCTTCAGGTATATTGTGGATCGCACGCTTTATCGCCCCAGGGAATTGATATTTTTCATAAACGAATGTTTTAAATCTCACAACATCGAAGAACGAATCGGCCAGGAAACGATCGAAAAAGTGGAACGGAGCTATTCCATGAATCGACTTGAAGATATTGCGTCTGAATATCGTTTTCGTTATGCCGGGTTACGCGAGGTTTTTGAAACATTTCGATTGGGGAATGTTCAATGGAACAGGGAAGCACTGGAAGAACGCTGGTTGGAAATTATCGAGGGAGTGAAATGTTGTCCCAATGCTGCGGAATGGTTAAATGAAACCAGTTCGCCACAAAAATTGATTGAAGTGCTCTGGAGTGTCGGATTTTTAAGAGCATTTATGAAAAC
>CBFDBN010000187.1:0-7520 GCA_965603055.1 uncultured bacterium
TTCCTCCCTTCGGTCGGAATGACATTTGTTATATTAATCTGACTAAGTAGAGTTATTTAACCAAATAATATTTATAAAACCAAACTCAAATTACGGAGGGAGAAATGCTTGCTAAAACAAACCTTAGAATCCTGGTCTCTTTTTGTTTTGTCACGTTAATGATTGCTTTAATCATTGGCTGTGCTGCTAAAAAACCTTTTTGGGGGGATGAAAAGACTGGCTTTATTTTGAATTATCGATTAAACCCGGATCAAGTCTGGAAATACCAGGTCAATTCAACAGAAAATACCAATATGGAACAAATGGGAAGGACCATCGATGTCGAATCAAATAAGCTGCTAGAATATATGGTTCGAGGAAATGGATTGGACGAACAGAAAAATTTCGTTTCAACTGTTACCATCGATACACTCAGTGTCGTCACCAAAGGCATGGGAAGCGAGAAAAGCCTTGATCTGTCACCACTTATCGGTAAGAGTTTCGGCTTAACTTTTTCACCCAAAGGTGACGAACTCGAATTTTCAGGCGTCGATACGCTTGTTGTTGATTTTGGAATGATGCAAGGAGGGAAGCAGAATGCTAAAAATTTCTTTCGAACAATTTTCCCTGACCTGCCTGAAAAACCAGTTAAAATCGGTGAAACCTGGACCGATAAAGATACGCTGACAATGGACCAAAGCGGTATGAAAATGAATGTAAATTCCGATGGAAAACATACCCTTGAAGGATTGGAGACCATTGACGGTATCGAGTGCTTAAAAATTTCCAGCAAAACGACCGGTGTAATGGATGGAGCCGGTCAAACCATGGGAATGGATATGAATTTCGAAGGAGATCTCGAGGGGAAATCCACCTGGTATTTTGCTTACAAAAAGGGCACTTTTGTCAAAGTGGAAGAGGAAGGTTTTATGGAAGGCACGATTGCCATTTCCGGGCAGACAAATATGACCATGCCAATAAGTGTGGAATCTAAATCTAAGATAAACCTGGTTAAACCATTATAAGCATAAAATTTTTTTTAATGATTCTGTTGGTTTAATACAATTTCAAATTGAAATGGTTTAAGACTGATTCCATCGCTCTAAGCGATGGAATCAGTTTATTATTAGTATTAGAATCTGTTTAATCAGCAGCGATACTGGTAATTTTATTAGCGCTTCTTAAACGATCCCAACATCTTATATGGTAATATCAGAAAGGACCTTCATAATGAAAAAGTTAAAAAAGCCTGTATTGTGCGTATTTTTAATGTTTCTTTTTAGTTCCTCCCTGCTTTGGAGTCAGGACATCCCCAAAGAAGGGCTGCTTTCAATCACGCCAGGAGAAATGAAAGCTCACGTTTATTTTCTGGCATCCGATGAAATGAGAGGCAGAAACACACCCAGTCCTGAGCTTGATTCCTGCGCAGCTTATATTGCCGGTGAATTTGCTTCTTATGGGCTGAAACCAGTGGGCAGCGCGAATTCCTATTTTCAAGATTTCAACGTCCTGCGAGCGCGACTGGCTGATCCAAATACGATATCATTAACGAGTTCCAGCGGTGATACAAGTTACCGCATAAAATATGATTTTGTACCGCTTCATCTCACCGCCAACCGAAATGTCTCTGCTCCAATCATTTTCGCCGGGTACGGAATTACCGCGCCGGAATACAATTATGATGATTATCAGGATATCGATGCAAAAGGTAAGGTTGTTCTTATTTTTACCAATGAACCGCAGGAGAAAGATACCACCAGTGTTTTCGATGGCGCCAAAAGGACCGATCATAGTAAATTAATGATCAAAGTTGAAAATGCAATGGATCATGGGGCTGTAGGACTGCTGCTGGTATCCACACCCATTCATCGTTTTCGACGTCCGCCAAATCCTTGGCCCAGCCTGATGCGAAATGCGCCAGAAGATGCGATACCACTCACTGTAGAGGAAAAAGCTGAAAAGCGGATACCCTGTATACGGATCGGTAAAAAGTTAGCCGATGACTTGTTGAAGGGCACTGACTACTCTTACGAGGATATTCATCAAAAAATTGATGAAACACTAACTCCACAATCCTTTGAAATTAGTGAAAAAGTCATCTCGATTGAAACGGCACTTGATGCTGAAAAATTTCCAACTCAGAATGTAGTGGGCTTTTGGGAAGGCGCCGATCCGGAACTGAAAAACGAGATCATTGTGATTGGTGCTCATTACGATCATGTGGGCGTATCCAATGACAGCGTTTATAATGGTGCTGATGATAATGCCTCGGGAACAGCCGGTGTAATGGAAATTGCCGAAGCATTCACCCAATGCAAAACTCGACCCAAACGATCGATTTTGTTCATGACTTTTGCTGGCGAAGAAAAGGGGCTGTTCGGCTCTCGCTATTACGCCGATGATCCTCTTTTTCCCATCGAGAAAACCATTGCCATGTTAAATCTCGACATGATCAGCCGCAATGATACCAATGAAGTTGCGATAATCGGATCCCCGACAAGTTCAGACCTGAAAGAAATCAATGAAAAAGCCAATGAAATTATTGGTATGAAATTGGACTATGATCAAGAACGATATTTTTTAAATAGTGACCACTATTCATTTTATAGGAAGGATATTCCGGTACTGTTTTATAATTCAAAAATGACGCCAGACCTTCATAAACCATCAGACGATGTGGATAAGATTATTCCTGAAAAGATGACGAAGATTGGTCGGCTTATTTTTGCTACAGCGTGGACAGTAGCAAACCGAGTTGAAAGACCGAATTTTGTGCGTGTGAGGTAATTAAGCGATGGGCGTAGGACGAGGGGCGAAGGGCGCAGAAGCTTATTGCATAAAAAAGATAAGAACGCGTTACACGCCACGCGCTACGCCCTACCCCCTACGCCCCACTCCCTACATCAATTAACATCCACCAAATAACAAAGACACTATCGCTTCGCTCAACCATATCCAGTAACTGCTGCCACAATCATCAACGAAGCCGGAACACAATCCGCAAAATCTTCACCCCAAACATGTTGCTGTAAGGCAACACATTCGGTAAATTCCTCATTCGTGCACAAGGTACGAACGATTACATTTTTTGATGAATCGACCATAACAATTGATTTCCTGTATTTTAAAAGTGAAACAGTAGACGTGAGATGTGAAAAGTGAAACGTCAATGGTGAGAAGTCTTTACACCTTTAATTTATTCCAGGTTTTATTAGCAGTCTATAGTTACAAGTTTCAAAGTTTCAAGTAGTTAAAGTGTCTACTTTTAACTTCCAACTTTATACTTATAACTTTAAACTTTCCTCATCTAATATACCACTTTTTTCATATTTGTCAACATTTCTTTTATTTGCTAACTTCAAATCACTTGACTTTTTCCAGTTTTATGTTTATATTTTTTAATATATACAATTAAAATTTATCAGCATATATTCTTTTTATTCACTGTGCAAAAAGTCAACAGTATTGTGGATATAAGGTGTAGAGCGAAAAACAACTTAAGCTCCTCGCTCCAGACCCTACGCCAAAAATTGTTTTATAGGGTGTTAAATCTTACACACTGTAATATTTGTTACGTTTTAGCTCTTAATAAGCATGATATAGGAGAAGGATAATGTTGCCCAACAATTTTTCAAAGCTATTCATTTTTGTGCTTCTTTTATTCCTAACTCAGCAAGTCAATGCCCAGCCAGTTATCTTTGAAAAACCTTTGAGCCCGCGGGTTGCCAATTATGATATCAACGTCAAACTCGACACTGAAAAACGAACGCTTCATGGCAAAGAAAAACTCACCTGGTACAATAAAACTGGTGATACAATTACTGAACTTCAATTTCATCTTTATTGGAACGCTTTCCGCAATAACAAATCGACCTTTATGATAGAATCTCGGCGTCGCAGCAATATCGATAAGGATGAATGGGGATTCATCGAGATAAATCAAATTACATCATCCAATGGAGAGGATTTGACTGAATTTATACAATACATCCATCCCGATGACGACAACGAGGATGACAAAACCGTGTTTAGTTTGCCCCTTTCCAGACCAATTTTACCCGGTCGATCCATTGTGCTCAATATTAATTTTACTGCTAAAGTACCCCAAACACCGGTCGCACGTCGCACGGTTGCTGAAAAAGAATATTTTTTTATCAGTCAATGGTTTCCCAAGATCGGTGTTTACATCGACGGCAAATGGAATTGCCATCAATACCATCGAAGCTCAGAATTTTTTGCAGACTTCGGCGTATACAATGTTCACATCACAGTTCCTGAAAAGAATATTGTTGGCGCTACGGGTATTGAAGTTGAAGTTCAAAATAATGGAGATGGAACTGCCACCCATTTTTACCATGCCGAAGATGTTCACGACTTCGCCTGGACGACCAGCCCTGAATTTATCGAAGTGAAGGGCAAGTCCCAGGATGTGGATATTCGCGTACTGCTGCAGCCCGACCACAAGGGACAGGATCAACGTCACCTGGCAGCCGCCAAAATTGCAGTGGAATATTTTCAAAACTGGTATGGCGATTATCCTTACTCGAACCTAACCGTAGTCGATCCCCGGCGTAAAGCCATGACTTCTGGCGGGATGGAATATCCAACGCTTATTACTGCGGGCACTTTCTACGGTGCACCGGATGGATTACGCATGGCAGAAATGGTAATCATTCACGAATTTGGTCACAACTACTGGTATCACCTGGTTGCCAATAATGAATTTGAAGAAGCCTGGCTGGATGAAGGGATCAATTCTTACAGCGAAAGTCAAATCTTTGCCGATTATTATGGACCAGAAGGTGATATGATAGATGCCTGGGGCATCAAAATTAATGATCAACAGTTCCATCGCGCTTCCTATATTTCCAATCCAGACCTCGATCCCGTTGTGTTGAATTCCTGGGAATATTATTCCGGGAATAGCTATGGCATCAATTCCTACCAGAAACCAGCACTCATGTTAACGACGCTGCAGAATTACCTGGGCAAAGAGACCATGCAGCAGATTATGAGCACTTATTTTGAACGATGGAAATTCAAGCATCCAAAAACCCTGGACTTCATCGCTGTTGCCAACGAAGTTTCCGGGCAGGATCTAAACTGGTTTTTTGATCAGGCGCTTTTTAGCACGGATGTGCTCGATTATAGCATTGATCGGATATTTGCCAGGGAATTCAAAAAAAATGAGGGATATGATTTCTCGCTTTCGATCACCGAAGAGGACACAGCCGCAGACGATTCAATGGAAATCTCATTTTCAGATGACTCAATTTCCCGGAAATTTGTAACAGATTCGATTTCTCTCGAAGTTGATACGACAGATTCAGCAACAACTAAAGAAAAGCCAAAAATGTATTACAGCGGCGTTGATATCCGTCGGCTCGGCGATTTCAAATTCCCCGTCGAAATTGAAGTCACATTTAAAAACGGTGAAAAAATCCGCGAACAATGGGATGGTCAGGAGTTGTGGAAGAAACTGCGCTACGTCAAGCCAACAAAATTAGTATTTGCCATAGTTGATCCTGACAACAAAATCCCAATAGATATTAATTTCACCAACAATAGCCGTGCGGTTGAACAACAATCCAAAGGTATCAACAAATTTGCCGTAAGAATCCTGTTCTGGATGCAGTTTTTGCTCGATCAGCCGGAGTTTTTGAATATTTTCACTGGAATGAGTTTCAATATGTAATTTTTTGAAAAATTCCCTTGCGAAGATTCTGAAGCTTCGCAAGGTTTAAAAAAAAAATTAAACACGAAGACACTAAGAAAACACAAAGGATCATGCCAAGGGCTGTTACGTATCGGGCGGACACGAATAAAAAATAAAATTATTATTATTTTGTATCTTGGTGTGCTTTGAGTCCGCTTTTTGGCTTTGTGTTGAGTATTTTTTTGCAGCTTCGCAGCGCCGGGTTTAAAAATAAAATATCGTTCGAATATAAAAAAAGGAAATAGCTAATGTCTTCAAAACAGAATTTATCTCGTCGAAAATTCTTTGCCTATTTTTCTAGTATTGGATTTACCTCTACTCTATTTCCCAAAATCCTCTGGGCAAAATTCCAGGAGGAGAACCAGCAAAAAATCACTAAAACAATGATGTACGAAGCGGAGAAAATTGCCGGATTGGAATTTACCGATGAAGAACGGGAGCTAATGTTAGAAGGTGTCAATGATTACCTGGAGGCTTATGAGAAATTAAGAACGGTTGAAATTGACAACAGCGTTCCACCAGCTATTCAATTCAGCCCGATTCTTCCTGGCATGTCATTTCGAAATGCAAAAAAGCCAATCGTAATCAGTAAAATTAAATTACCTGAAGTTCCGTCAAATTTAGAAGATATCGCTTTCCTCCCGGTCACTCATCTTGCTCAACTCATCAAGAAGCGTAAAATCAGCTCAATGGAATTGACAAAGATGTATCTTGAAAGACTCAAAAGATACGATTCAAAATTACAGTGTGTCATCACATTTACTAAAGAGAAGGCCTTAAATCAGGCGCAGCAGGCAGATAAAGAGATCGCAGCCGGAAAATACCGGGGACCGCTGCATGGCATACCCTGGGGCGCCAAAGATCTTCTGGCAGCTAAAGGCCACAAAACCACCTGGGGTGCGATGACTCACAAAGATCAAATGCTGGATTATAATGCCACCGTTGTCGAAAAATTAGAAAAGGCTGGGGCAGTACTAATCGCGAAATTGACCATGGGGGCATTAGCCTGGGGCGATGTGTGGTTTGGCGGTAAAACGAAAAATCCCTGGAATATTGAACAGGGTTCCAGTGGCTCATCAGCCGGTCCCGGTGCAGCAACGGCAGCCGGGTTGGTCGGATTTTCGATTGGGACCGAAACACTGGGATCGATTGTCTCACCTTCTACCCGGTGTGGCGTAACCGGCTTGCGTCCCACGTATGGCAGAGTGAGTCGCTACGGAGCGATGGCATTAAGCTGGAGCATGGATAAGATTGGGCCGATGTGTCGCACCGTTGAAGATTGCGCCCTGGTTTTCGATGCAATCTACGGACCTGACAGCAAAGATTTGACGCTGGTCGATTTACCGTTTAATTGGAATGCCAAGCTGGATGCTAAAAAATTAAGGGTGGGCTATTTTAAAAGCGCTTTTGAAGCCGAGCAGCGAAATGAGCAGGCAAAAGCCAACCAGAATGCGGTTCTTGAAACGCTCCGAACCCTGGGAATCGAGCTTCTCCCAATTGAGCTTCCCGATTATCCCATCAGTGCCATGAGTTTCATCCTGAACGCCGAAGCAGCAGCCGCATTTGATGATCTCACCCGTTCCAATCGCGATGACCTGCTGGTTCGCCAGATTAAAAACGCCTGGCCCAATGTGTTTCGACAAGCAAGGATGATTCCAGCAGTGGAATATATCCAGGCAAATCGATTGCGAACGATGGTCATGGAAGCGATGGGAAAAACCATGTCTCAAGTCGATGTCTTTGTAACGCCTTCTTATGGCGGCGATGTTTTATTGTTGACCAATTTAACCGGGCACCCGGCAGTGGTGCTCCCTAATGGATTTAA
>CBFDBN010000188.1:0-7465 GCA_965603055.1 uncultured bacterium
CACGTCACTGATTAAATTCGGCGCCATATAATTGTGATACAAGCCGGTATAAAAAATCCGGTGCTGTTCTTCGGTACCGCCCCACACTTGAATTTTATTGAGTTTGTGTTTCCATACTTTTTTTGCCTCTTTCAACACAGCATCAAAATTTTTATCCCCTGCCTCAGCCGCCAAATTTTTTTGAAAATTGTGTAATCATTGTAACTTCCTATTGTTCTTCCATCCAATTCTCCAATAAATTAATCGCATCGAACAGAACACCGGCCGAACCGCGGAACGTCCCCGAGCCCCTCGGTTCATTTTTATTAGTCTGGTTTATTTGTCATTGTTGACATAAGATGTTAACGAAGTAGCATTACTTTCTTGCTTTGGACGATATTTTTTGTCTTAATTTTTACTATATAAATCCCACTCGCTAATGCATTATTATTATTATCTGTCCCATCCCATGTGATCCGATGACTTCCAGCATGATAATGGCCGTGAAACAATCGGTTAATCTCTCTCCCCAGGTTGTCATATATCGTTATTGTTACCTGGTAGGTTTCTTGCAAGTCCAATTCAATCATGGTATGAGTATTGAACGGATTGGGATAATTCCTGATGATTCGATTTCTGGCGACACTGAGGTTTGTTTTTTGTTCAGTGACGTTTATCGAGGTGATTAACTCATCAGAGAATATAATGCGACCGAATTTTCCCGGCACATGAAAACTGGCATTGGATGTTTGATTCCAGGCTGATGTTTCCGGTGGATCGATAACAGTTCCCTGTTGATCACGCGGGCGATTATAGCGGGTGGGCTGAATGCGCCAGGATTCGCCTGCTTGAGGAGGAATACTTAATGGTGAAATCAATGTTTCAATATCCTGATATGCGATAGCGACTTCACAGCTCCACATACTGTCGACATCGCTCACGTCATTCACCGTGCCATCTACCCAGACTGCGGTTTTGAGATTTACTAAATTCCAGTCGAAATTTGCGTTTCCACCAGCGTAATAGGCTTTATTCATAAATAAATCGACAACTGTTCCCAGAGGATTTACCTGTATTTCAAAATAATTGATTTTATCATCATTGGGATCGCATAATATCTCGACGACCTCTTCATTCCACAGGTAGGCATCACGTTGTGTGAACGTGGACCAGACATCAGGATCGTCGCAGAGAAAACCAACATACAGATATTGGTCGTCCCAGAGAAATTTAGCCCGGGTATTCCAGGTCATCGTTGCTCCGTCCTGTTGCCTCACAAATGGCTCTGTCAACGCGGCAGCTTCCCATTCCCGCTCAGTCAGTTGACCATCAATGGTTAACGATGTACCGGTTCTTTTGACAGTATACTCTCGAATTTCCTGTGAATGAGCATGTTTTGCAAAACCAATGACGACGAATGTACATATAATAATCCCACGACCAAATGGGGCGAGCTTCAGATTTTTCATTATATTATCCTTTCCGCATGAGTTGCTACGATCAAGCAGTTCTTTCGTTTGCATAAATTTTGGGGATCATAGATAAAGTTCATGCTACTGATTATTTAGCGATAAGTGAGGCGTGCAGTGTTTTTTTATGAATCAAGACACATATTTTCGTAATACACAAAAATAAAAAGTTCTCCAAGATGAAAAATGATTTTTTTAGAAAAAAAGCATCCTGTTTTTTAATAAGTTAAACGGGCTTCTGAAGAATGCAATTTGTTTGTTGAAAAAGGCCCAACTCATTTATTTCAGATATTCGTTTTTATACCATTCCATATATTCAAGTAATTTTGCCCGGTATTCCTCTAAACCCAATTTTTGTTCATGAGTTCATTTAATTTGACTTTTATTGAACCAAAGCGAATCTGTTTTGGCTAATATTTTGTTTTACAAATATGTTAACCTTTAACTATATATTTTTATTTTTGATAAGTCAAGTATTTTCATTTAAATTCCAATTTTCTATTTGTCAAATTTAAAAATTTTTCAATCCTACTTCGAATTTTCAGGCAATAGGTGTCATCGGTAAAATAATAGTAAAAGTTGTCCCCTTACCGACTTTACTTTCGACTAAAATATCACCATGATGATCCTTTACGATCTGGTAACAGATCGATAATCCCAGACCAGTACCGACACCAACACCTTTAGTCGTGTAACCAGGATCAAAGATTTTATTCAACACTTTCGCAGGTATGCCAATCCCTGTATCCTTGAACTGAATATGAACATGATTCTTCTTTTTGAAAGTTGTGATGGTAATTGTACCTTTGTCTTCAATTGCCTGTATCGCATTAACAAGTAGATTTAAATATACCTGGTTGAGCTGACGGGGGTAACAAGAAATTGGCGGGATGTCTCCGAAATTGAGATCTACCACTGCTTTGTGTTTCAGCTCATGATGAACGATGATCAGCGTGTCTTCTATTCCCTCGTGTATGTCAACGGTCTGAAGCTCAGCTTCGTCCAAACGAGCGAAGCTCTTTAATCGACGGACAATGTTGGTGACTCGATCCGTCCCTGAAGCGATTACTCGGTTAGCATCTTCAATTATCTTAAACAGTTCGTCGACTTTTTGGTGTTCCTCTGTATCTCCAGTGCTTATAGTATTCAGAGTTGCTTTCAATCTATCAACTGCACGAACCTGGGTGTCATACATGCTGCTAATAGCGCCCACTGGAGTGTTTATCTCATGAGCGACTCCAGCAACGAGTGTACCAAGCGATGCCATTTTCTCAGATTGGACTAATTGTGCCTGGGTTTCTTTTAGTGCTTTCTCAGCCTTCTTGCGGTCAGTGATGTCTTGAACTGTTCCCGACATCCGAATCGGTTTGCCTGTATCATCAAAAAAGGCTTCGGCTTGTTCGTGAACAATGAGTTCCGTTCCATCTGGCTGGACAATTCGGTGGTCAATGCCATAAGGCGTTTTCTTATTTAAAGCTTCATTAACTGATTTTTTGACTAATTCTCTGTCTTCAGGATGGACGGAATTTAAGAACGCATTGTATGTTGCACCAAATTCTTTTTGACTTAAACCGAAAATGCGGAATATCTCATCAGACCAGCGTAATTCATTTTTTTCTATATTCCAATCCCAATTTCCCAGGTGGGCAATGCGTTGCGCATTTGCAAGACTGGCTTCACTTTCCTTTAGCGCAAGCTCCGCCTGCTTTCGCTCGGTAATGTCTCTCAAAATTCCGATTGCATTCCATTTGTTCTTAATTTTTACTGAAGAAAGAGAAAGTTCAAAAGGAAACTCCTCCCCGTCTTTTCTGATACCAAATAATTCAGTCGTTTTTCCAATGACATCGCCCTGTCCTGTTTCCTGAAATTTACTAAATGCCTTCTTATAAACCTTATGGTATCTTTTTGGGGCAAGTAACTCATGTAATAGCTGACCGATAGCTTCCTCTTGTGCGTAACCAAATGACTTCGTTGCGGCATCATTCCAGTATGAGATTTTTCCGGTGTTGTCCATGATAATGATCGCATCTTGAGCAGAAGCGCCTATACTTTCAAATTTCTCCTCGTTTTCTCTCCGAGCCTCTTCCGCCTGTTTGCGATCGGTAATGTCAATGGCAACGCCCTCGTGATGTCCCTCTTCTGGATAAATCGTTGTTGAATACATTAGCCAGATATGAGTGCCGTCTTTCTGCTTAACCAAAGCTTCAAAATTGTCAACTTTCCCATTTCGTTCAATCCTGGTTTTCATTCGTTCCCGAGTTTTTGGATCAACATAATGCTCAGAGGCAATGCAGGTATTGATACATTCTTGCTTGGTCTCGTAGCCCAGCAGCCCTGCCATCCTTTCATTACATTCGATAAATTTGCCATCACTCAGGTTTGCCCGAAATAGTCCTACTTGCGCATTGTTATACAGGTTTTTGAATTTCCTCTCGCTCTCTCTCAGCGCTTCCTCAGCCTTGTTACGCTCGGTAATCTCCTGTTGAAGTTGTTTGTTGGTATTTATTAGTTCAATCGTGCGAGTTTCCACCAACTCCTCAAGGTGTTCTTTATGCTTTTCCAACTCCTCCTCAACTCGTTTACGCTCAGTTATATCCTGTAATATTCCAAGTGAACCGATTACCTTTCCACTTTTATCATCTCGTATCGGAAGCGAACAATCATTCACCCATTTTTCATCTCCATTGGATGTCACTATCCGCAAATCCGCTCTATATCGTTCTATTTCTCCATTACTGAACGCTGCTCTATATTTAGCCAGGTTATTTGTTGGTGCTTCAGTATCCGCAATAATAGTTTCTTTTGTAATTTTATTCCATTGATCGAAGGTAAAATCTTGAGCGGGAATTCCGAAAATTTCTTCCCAGCCCTCTCCAATAAATTTGAATTTGTTATCATCAAAGCTCAATTGGTAAGGAACACCACGTGAATTTTCGATTGTTTTACGATAGATTGTATGCGTACGCTTCAGTTCTTCTTCCACAAATTTGCGTTCAGTGACATCGTAAATGGCTCCGTCGAGCCAGAGAAGTATCCCATCATCAGAAAAAATACCCTGACCTTTCTCATAGACCCACCTGATACTTTCATCGGAGCGGATAATTCGATATTCAATGATGTATGGCACTCGCTCTGAAATTGCTTCGTGGACGGTCGCTTCCACCATTTCTCTGTCATCTGGATGAATAATGCTGGCAAATGACCGCACCCTATTTTGAATGAAATCCGACGCCTTATAGCCAGACACCTCTTCGATAACATCACTAATGAAATCCATTGTCCAGTCAGGATCATTAGCACATCGATAAACTGCTCCTGGAATGTTAGATGTCAGCGTTCTAAATTTTTGTTCGCTCTCTCTCAGTGCACCTTCTACGCTGTCTCTCTCCCTTTCACGTTTCTCAATTTGCTTCATCATATCATTGAATGTGTCACAGAGGATGCCAATTTCATCATTACCTTCTTTTTCAACACGAATCGAATAGTTCCCGGTTTCAGAGATGTTTTTAGAGTTGTTAACCAAATTAAACACAGGTCTGGATATGGTTCTTTGGGTTATGTGAGATAGTATTAATGCAATAATCATCCCGATAATCAGTACCAGAAATGTTATCCAAACTTTTCGATTTACAATTACTCGAGATTGTTCCATACTTAAGCGTAACGAAATCATCCCAATAATATCATCATTTTGAAAAATATTTTTCGTAACAGTTGTGTAGTCTATGTCAAATTCATAATCTTCAACTGCTATTCTGGGAAATGTAAAATCGGAATATCCATGTTTGCTAAATGTTGCGAAAAGATTTCCATCTGCATCATAAATCCAGGCGTTGACAATGTCATCTTCCGCCTGGAGAGAGGAAAGTATCTCACCAGCAGTTTCATTATCTAAAAAATTTAAAGCAGAAATACTATTCGCTCCAATTAACTGAGCAATAGATGTTAAGCGGCTGATAACGGATTTTCGGAGAACATGTAGATCATTGAAAAAGAGCAACATACCGAAAAATAGAAGTACGATAAATGTTGTTAAAAGCTGCATTGCAATGAGTTTTCTCTCGATTGAAAGATCTTTTATGTTAATCATTAGATTATATCCCCTCCTCTTCAACCAATATTGCTAATTTTTGAAGTTGAGAACTCACTTGAAGTCCCGCACGTTCAAGGGCACGGTTATTTATTTCAAACTTTATTTTTCCTTCAATAATAACAAAATTAATCGCGACGCCTTTATGAGCAAATCCTTTACCGTCACTAATCGTTAAAGTATTCTTATGCTCAATCTTTTTTAATATTGCGTCTAATTCATTTTTCTTGGATGCTGAAATAAACAGAATATGACACGCTTCGATGTCCTGTATATTTTCTAAATGTTTTATTGAAACTTTTCGATTATTTATGGTTCTCATTTTGGAAATTCTTTCCAGTGGAGTTATAATATCATTATCTCCGAGAATTGCTATTTTAAAATTTTCAGTAGAATCAGAATCTATCCATTTGATATATTTTGTGAAGTGATAAATAAAAGTAGCTTTTATGTCATATTCCTTGCCCGTTTCCCTTTGGGCAAATAGAATGTCTATCCTTAACAAATTGGATAAGATTATTAATAGAGTAATTAAACCTTTGAAACTCAGCAAGAATGATTTCATATTAGCTTATCCCTAAACATGTTATCAATTATATTTCTTCATAATCGTTTTGTTAAAAATTATACCCTGCTTTTATTAGAAAAGTCCTCTGCGGCTGCCGATATCTCTCAGGTGGATTGTTCGATGGATGATAATATTCAGTATCTAAAAGATTTTTACAAATTATTTGAAAATCAAAACCTTTAATATTTAAAAACGAAAGCGTTGAATTAAGGACAAAAGCATTATCGACATAATCGCTTCCTGTGACAGCAATCGGTTTAACATTTTTTCGTCTACCAAAATAGTGACCTCTTACATCAAGTTTAATCCTGTTCGTAAAAGCATACAACATCCCAGCATTCACAACATTATTGCCAATCTCAGGAATCTTTTCTCCGCTTTCATAAATCGATAAATTGTAGGTATAATTAAAATAGGTTCTAATTTTTTTCCATTTGTATTCCAATGCGACTTCAAAGCCATCGGTTTTAACATCGGAACCATTTGCTTGCCGACGTTCTTCCCTGGTAAGTGTCCCCTTCATAGTATTTTTGTAAACCGAAAGACCCGCAATAAAATTTTCGGCATAAGCGTACGCCAGGGCAATTTCTAACGATCTCATGGTTTCAGGTTCAAGATCGGGATTTCCTTCCTCATACGTATAGTCCCATGGTTTCGGCGCTCGAAATGCCTCGGTATAGAGTAATTTTGTAGTAAATTTATCTTTATTGTATACTAACCCAATCCTGGGAGTGTTCACTTTACCGTAGTAGCTACTGTTGTCATGCCTCAATCCTAAAGTCAATTCAGTAGATTTAACAAATTTGTATCCAGTTTGCAAATATATGCTTATCAGACTGTTATTCAGCATGTCAGGCTCGGGAGGAGTGACTGGTTTTATTTCTGGAAAACCGCTGTGAGTTTTTGAAAAACCCTCTGCCAGCCGTTCTTTTTCAAAAACAAATCCTGCTACAATACTCAATCTATCCTTTATCCATAAATTAAATTGATTTTCCAGACCAATCAGATCGTTAGGACGGTAATATCCTGTCTGCCCACCTGTTGCTCCTGTATCTGATTTGATATAAGCAATTGTATTATCCAAAACAGTGGCATTTCGGTAGTATAACAGGGATTGATTAGACCACCTGGAGTTCTTACTGTATACATATTTCGCATGACCATTGAAAAATCGAATATGCCAGAGACTGCCAGCATCAAGATAATTAGCGCCGATCGTTTTGTAATTCGTAGTTCGGGATGCCTGTTTATCCTGAAATACCAATCCGACGCTAAAGTTTTTATATGTCAACTTGCCATCAAATGATAAATCATCTTCAAAATTTTCCATATTGTTCGTCCAATTATTATCCCCTTTCG
>CBFDBN010000189.1:0-7458 GCA_965603055.1 uncultured bacterium
GACACCTTGATATCAGTCACCTTATTGTTACTGAGATAAATTGAGGAGAGTTGGGTCAAGCTTGCTGCATTATAAATCAAAACAGCAGCAGTAGTGCCAAATCCAACAAACAACTGGCTTCCCTCCGGGGAAATTGCTAAGGCGCTGACACCACTACCGATATTATTTTCTTTCAAAGTAAAAGTTTGTAAGTCTAATTTTAAGAGAAAAGATTCGCCATACAGATATGCATAACGATCATCTGGTGAAATTTCAATCATTCTGGCGCGAAGATTTATATCTTGCGAATTGATTCTTTTTCCAGTTAGAGCATCGTATGTGTAAAAATAGTCACCTACTGTTGTGTACAGGTATTGCCCATCATGAGAGAGACAAAAATCATAAACCGTAGAGCTCCTGGAAATTGAAAACCTAAAAATTTCAGTCATCTGGATGGTATGATAGACCTTAATCCAGGAATCGTAGCCGCCATATAAAACGTAGGCGTGTGTTCCATCTGGGGAAAATCGAATTCTCGAAATATCCTGAATAGCAAAAATATTTTTTATCTTTCCAGTGTTGATATCTAAAATAGAAAGAATATCCCTGTTTCTGTCAGCAATCCAGAGATCATTGCTGAAAGGTGATTTCTTTATCTCATAGGGAGAGTCGCCTACATCAAGAGTTCTTTGAGTGGAATTGATAACATCAATAATAGAAATTGTTCCATTTGTTGAATTAGCAATATAGGCAAATTGAATTGTGCTATCCTGGTCCCCGCTCATTTGGATATCATAATCTAACGCTCCAGCATCAGCTCCACCAATATTGCCGATGGTGAGATATTGTTCAATCGTATCTCCGATGGACACTGAAAAATAAAAGGAACCGGGAGATACAGAAATTTTTGGCAGATCCAGTGTTGTGAATTCGACGATGACCGAATCAGAAAAGTTTTTCGCTTCGTCATAAGTGCGAATTGCTACCCAATATTTTGTCTTTACATTGAGTCCGATCATCTTTAGTGAATCTGTTTCGCCTGGAAGCGATGGTTTGATAGACTGAGGATAGATTTTTGCCTGGCTGATATTGGTGATCGCAACCGTATCGTATCGAACATCGTAACCACGTACTCGTTCTGTTATAGAATCATCATAGGCAGCAGTCCATGATAATAATGCCCCATCGTCGTAAATATTTAACACCTGGATATTACTGATCGGCTGAGGTTTTATGCTATCAGATGGAGGATAATCAAAATCGAAATCATAAGTGTTCGACCCGGTGTACATTGCCGTCACCCGTCTGCCGGTTTGACATTCATAGATTTCAAAATTTGGATTATTTTGATTCAAAACATAAAGCAGGCTGTCATTTGATGATAGGTTCAAATCCCTGGTATCTTGTGAGCCAACCGAAATGGTCTTAACCAGGCTTAATGATTCTGCGTTATAGACGTTTACGCTACTCTCATAATCCAGTGCAGCATAAAGCAAACGACCATTGTGAGAAATCGCTAATGCCTCGATATAACGATTGGTTGTTATGGTTTGTACATTGAGGGTACTTAGATTAATCCGGTCTAAATTCCGATAATCACAGTAAACATAGGCATAGTCTTCTTTCGGAGATACAAGGAATCCATGAGCAGAATGGCTTAAAGGGACGACATTGATAATATTACCATCATTCGCATTGATGATAAAGAAATTATTGGAATAAATGGCATAAATGATTTGACTGTTATTTGAAATATCAAAATCCTGTAACGAATTCACTGCCACGAGTGGAAAGTTGCTGATCTCACTAAAATCATCGGTACGCAATATAGTGATTTGTACTGGATTACTGCCATGTGCAACAAATACATGAGTTCCATCGGAGGAGACTGCCAATCTTTTAGTATAGCTAATAGTGCCTTGAAATAACAGCGTTCCCGTTGAAGGATCGATGACCCTCGGATAATTACCGGAATATCCTGTACTATAAATCCACAGTTGATCATAACCGGGGATTTTATTTAAATAATAGGGTGTAAATCCCAGAAAAAGATTACTCCTTGTCAAGTTTTCCAGGTCTATAATTGTAACAGACTGGTTTCCTGAGTTGGCAATATAAGCATACTGTTCTTTGGCTTTGCTAATATTAACCAGGCTTAAGAAAACGATTATGATCACTACTACCTTTAATAATGGTCTTGAACAACTACTAAAATTGTTTTTCATGGTTTTCATCTTCTAACTCCTTTCTATATTAAAGCTTTTAAGTTTTCTATGATTTCTGCTAATCGCTCCGGGTCATTCTGATCAACGACCAGGGTTTTATCTATACTTAGCAGCGTATTGCAACAATTATAGTAATCTTCTAACAAAAAATAACTCTCAGCTTTTACCAATAATAAATCCAATTCGGTGATGTTTATATCATGACGAAATGTATATTCCGAGTGAGAATATGGATATTGTCTGCTCGTAATGACGTTATTTACATCCGTAATTGCATCATTGTATTCATCCAGTGCCAGGTTGACAAAGGAACGACCGGCACAGGCATCCTTTAGAATTTCTGATATTGTACTTGATGAGATGATTGCGATGGTGAAGTTTTTTTGAGCAATTGATAAGGAATCCATCCGTGAGAGCGCCCATCCCAGCCCGTTGTAAGCATCATTAAAAAAGTAATCCTCCGTGATGGCTAATCGAAAAGAATCGACAGCATTTGAAAAATTTCCCTTTTCAAATTCCTGCCAGCCAGCCTTTGTTAAGATTTCGGCTTTTGTTTCGCCTGGTGTAACCGTGATATTTTCAGGGAAGAGAATTTTGTTGGTTTCTTCACAGGCAAACATGCTTACCATCAATAACATCAATGAGATCGTTAGAATTTTTTGTTGCATGATCGAACCCTCCTTGTTTTGATTTTACTCATTATTGGTTATTTATTATGACACAAGCAATGCACAATTTTTCCAATTTTTATTTAATTGAGAAAAGACTATTTAAAAATTTAATCAAAATTAGCGGTTAATGGTAATTAGTGATTGAACGAAAACGCCTACGAATGGGATTTTTTAACAACGTAATCAATAACTTACCTCAAATCACCAAATTGCAGGCACAGCAAAACACCATAAGCTGACATTTCCGGATTGATGTTCCCATACCCGGTAAGACCAATCCCAAGTAGCCGTAAAGGCGTAAAAAAAAACTGGATTTGAACAGGAATTCCCACAGTGAAAAAGTTATCATCCTCATATATATCCCCGTGTAAAAATCCACCAGACCGAATATAAGCGCCCCGACGAGTTCCCCCCACCGCGGCAATGCCAAGGGATGCACTTGCGCTGACTAGTTTCTTTTTAAAACACCAGCCATAAAGTAAGCCAATATCCACAATTGATTCAGTTGGATCATCTGGGAATAAGTCAAATTCCACGCTGCCGGTAAAACGCAATATGTATATTTTGTACTTATTCTGAAAGAAATAACCGGCACTTATACCAAGTCCCAGGGAGCTTCTACCAAATCCACAATATAAGCCAGCATAGCGTTCAAATTTTTTTGAATCTTTTGGCTGGGCTAAAACTGATGAGTTCATCACTATGAATAGAGCACAGATAACACAACTATGCAGGGAAAAAAGATTTCGGTTTATCATTCTACGAACCTATTTAATCTATTCGTGAAAATGAATTGTTAATTATTCTGAAATATCTATCGTCATTATTTTAGACATAAAATATTGAAAATCTTCCCGAAAAAAAATTAATCTATGGAATCGATGGTTTTCACCTATTGGCGATTCAAGAGACCATTCATGGTCAATTTGAATCCTTACTCATTTCACTTCTAGACAAATATCTTCTTCGCTGTGGTAAATCCATCAACTTCAATTTGATAAATATAAAGCCCACCTGGCTGATTATGTTCATTCCATGTCACACTGTGCGAGTCCTTTTGACTGAAATCCATCTGCCAAAACAGCCACGACCTGCCCCAGTGTGTTGCAAATCATGATCTTGTCATGGCTGTTTTTGGCAAGAGAATCGTTTATTTTTGTGGTTGGATTAACTTTTCACCGGCTTTATTCCGAACAAAAGCCAGCCAGATACTATTGTCTGTCCAGTTGTTGAGTTTTTCAAATAACTCCGAGGCCTTGTCCTGATCGCCCTTTTTCTCATAAATGACTGCCTGGTAGTAGATAACCATTGGATTACTTTCATTAGCTTTTGATAGAAACTCAAGTGCTGCATCATCTTTCCCTTCCGCCATTAAATTATTTTGTTGCTGTTTATCTGTCTGAAAAGGGCTGTTATCCGTAACGCAAGCATCCTGCTTGCATTGAAAAATAAAAAGTCAACTAACAAGCCAACAACTTAACAAACAAGCTGGAAGCTTATGTTACGTTCTCAGACAGATACTAATTAACGATTTGAAAGAAATTATCCCGTCGTAAGATTGAGCTCGACCATAGAATCATCGAATTCAGTAGGGTGAAAATAAGATGCGTACATGGTTCAGGAAGTAGTTATTGAATCGGAAGTATAGTCCAGAATCGGATTCAGTCTCATTTTATTGGTCTGGACTAAATATAATAAAAAAAAGCAAAAAGTCAACATTTTTTCAAAATAAAAAGTAATCGCTCTTTTACTGGGAACGTACCCTTTCAAAGGTTTCAAACTTTTGAAAGGGTACGTCTGCTAACCAATATAGTATCTAAGGTATCACAAAATCTGTTAATCATTCTTTTTAGATTTTTCAGGACTGCCGTCAGGATCGTATCCCCGTTTTACCCAATATCCAGCATGTCGAGATTCAACAAATTCAATACGTTCGACCCATTTAGCGCTTTTATATCCCCACAAACAGGGAACGACCAACTGTAATGGACCGCCGTGTTTTGGTTCAACGCTGGTGATAAGTTGCCCGAAGGTTGCGGCGCCCCGAACGTTCTGAATTTAAAAATAACTGATGCGGAGCTCTGAACGTATTAATTTGCACAGAGCCCTTCGGGTCAACTTAATTGTCTTGTTAGCAGTTTTATATATTGACGGGTGTTTTAATAAAATCAATTAATTTACAAAAATTTTTTGACTTAGAGTAATAATTTCCTTATCTTTCAAAAAATCAATAATTGTTTATGATGAAAAAACTCATGACACAAAAACAGACCAAAATCATTCCGCTGTTACCCAATGCCAGTATTAAATATATTCAAGATCCTGAATTAAAAGACATTTATGATGTTGTAAATTGGAACCTTATTAATAGATTACTGGCTGATAAAAATTATACCCCTGGTAAAAGAGAAATATTGCCAGTCCAATTTTTTAAAGCTGAATTATTGAAAAATTTAAAATATGCTGAATTTAGTTATCGAAAATATACCGCAAATGAGATAAACAACTTAGAACGAAAACAATATCGAGCTTTTATCGGCTTAAAGCGTGACCAATCCACTTTTGTGGTGGGTTATCGGCTTCACACCTTAACGGTGATTGATGCCAAAACCGAGATTGCCTATCCATTACTTTCAATATTAGCTCCTGCCAACCATCACGACAGCAATTTTTTAGAATTACTGGTCGATTTTGGCAAAAAAATTGGCCTAAATTTGAATATCGTGACCACCGATCAGGCTTATGGTGACCGCTATGAACTAGAATATATTCATAACAAATATCTTTTAGAACTAAGCGAATTTAGAACCTATAACACAAATACCGAAAGAAGGAAGCAAAATTTAAACATTCTTTTTGAATTGATAAACAAAGATATTCGTCCTTTAAAGAATACCGTCGCTTGTTTGTCGAAGAAATTGGTATCAATATTCCGGACCAGCGGGTTCAAATTCATCCATTGGCTGCGGATAAAATTCGGCTTTATGTATTGCAGCGGAAATGCAACACGAAGGCTGTCGGCAATCAATTAATTCAGCGGTTCCCTATGGATGAGTCGGCGACTTTGTTGGAGATTATTTTGAGCGATAGAATCGGTACATTCAATTTAAGGTAGTACTTTTGTCTTTCCAGTCCCTACTCACCGCTCACTATTAACAACTCACCAATCACTTTTTCACCCCAGCCTCCTCCAAACTCTTTTCCACAATTATCCGAATCGAATCCGCATTCACCACCGGAATATATTGCAAAGCTTCCAGGCTTTTTAACGACTTTAATGCTTCTAACGATTCAAGCGATTTCAGTCCTTCCAAATCTTTAAAATTCTCCAATTCTTTCAAGTGCTTAAGCGATTCCAGCTCATGTATTTTTCGTTCCATTTCTTTGCGCATTTCTTCACGGAAATTTTTTCGCCAAACAATAATACGTCGTTTCTCTAAGTCTTGCATTTCTCTTTTCAACCGTCGATATTTTTTATGATCGAGTTGTCCTTTCAAATCGGTATCTATTGAAATTCTCAGCCCATCTTCGACTTTATAAGTCATCTGGTATTGCTGGTCATGTCGTTTTTTGTCGTATTCTTTCATGGCTTTCTGGTATTCAGTATTAAATTCATAAGCCGATTTAATCCGTTCTGCTACGATTGCCCATTGTTCTGGTGGGACATCCTTCCCTCGCTTTGGCGGAGGTGGATAAACAGCAACAAATTCTGGCACCGGTTTTGTTTCCCCGGTACACTTGCTTTCTGGATAAATTCGCTCGATTTTCACCGGTTCGGCAAGTGACAATTTGATCATCGCCTCGGCTTCCCCTGGTGTGACGACTGTATCGATATTGATTAGATTTAGAATCGTTGCAGCAACATTTTCGATCCTGTCTGGCGGAACTTCTTGGTTTTTCGCTTTTTCAACAAAATCTTCATAAAGTGCTTGAACCGGTTTGGTGTCTGCTGATTCTGGCATCATCGCCATCAGCTTATCTCCAAGCAATCCCAACGAGTATTCCAGCACATCCTGTTTGGATTCCTTGTCGATAAACACCAGCCAGAAAATAGCGGCTGTCAGAATTATGGTGACTAAAAAGAATCCGATATTTTTTAGTGCTTTTGTCATTGTTTAGTCCTCCTGGCTAATTGTCAATTGACAACGGAATGTCCGACATCCTTTTGTTGGATTGTCAATTAAAATCTTTTTATTTGAAATTTTTAGGAGAAGGATAAATAAAATTTTCTCCCATCTTCACTCGTGTCACTTTGCCGTCTGAATCCATTTCAAAAATCAGCAATTCCCCATTGCCATTATCACCGGTCATCCGAAAAGTATGCTCACCTTCTGGCGTAAGTTCTGTGATTCCGGCTCTCGGATTTTCATCTGGTGGGTAACTGAAGCCGTATAGTACCAATTCATTGTTCGAAATCATCACTTCATATTCCCAGTCAAAGGGATCGCTGTATTTTCCAACATATTTTTTCCACCCGGGATTCAATTCAGCGACTTTTGCTGGCAGCTCAGTCGCTTTTTTAATGGCAGGAGCCACAACATCATAAATTTTATTGGCGAAAAAACTTGGCGAGCCATCTTCCG
>CBFDBN010000190.1:0-7436 GCA_965603055.1 uncultured bacterium
AAAGGAATTTAGAGAAAGACTCAACCTACATGCTGGAGATGACGTAATTTTGTATCTGAAAGATGAGGGAATTATCGTTAAACCGAGGGCTACACATTTAGGAATGCTTCGGGGATTATTAAGAGAAGAAATTGATATCGAAAAATAAATCAAATCTTAAAAATGAGAATACATTGGATTACTGGGCAGGATATTCCCCGACACCAGATGAAGTTCAGGAATTGCAGCCAACAATCGCAGAATTAGAGTTATTTAATTTGATGTTGATGGAGGTCGGCTCTCGCAAGCCGATGTCTAAGGAGCTTATGATTTTTGATATTGGCGGAAATGTTGCAGAGTGGTGCGCAACTGAATTTGGCGAAGGAAAAATTATGGGCGGATCTGCAATCTCCCCAACTGATACGAAAATGGAATACCAGGTGCCGAGGATGGAGTATGTTGGGTTTCGGGTGGTTGTTAGATAATTAGGTGATTAGTACTTAAAAAGTTATACTAGCCGCCTTTTAAAAATGTAAAAATAATTTTACTTGATAATAATGTAATTTTTTTGTACGATACTGGTGTGAAGATTGGAGAATAAACAACAGCAGCAATAATGAAAAAATCTAAAGGTTTATCATGAAAGGACTGGTTATCACTCAACAAGTGTGCGATAGTGTTCTTGACTGGACTCATGGCATGACATATCAAATCAAACGCATTTTCATACCCGATGCTGACAACCTGGTTATTACACCCCATCGTGATCAGGTTTATGCCTAGGCCGGTTTTAAAAGAGATGAATATAGAAGATCAAATATTGTTGGCGATTTATTCTCACATTATTCATTCTGGCCTGTATTCTCCTGATTATTCATTGGGACATATCATCTCATTTCAGATCGAGCAATATCTGAAAGATAAAAATTTAGCAATAGAAATGGAACGGATGTGTCAATTAGGCTCGATTACGCCAGATGCCTGGATGAAAGCTGCGGTGGGCAAGCCGATATCTACCGAGCCTTTGATTGAAGCGACAGCAGAGGCAGTTGAAAAAATGAAATCAATTAGTAATTGATTTTGAGTGCATAAATATTTATATTCAATGATGGAGGTCTGGTTATGGCAGGTTTTGAAGGCATAAAATGGGCAGCAACCCAGGTACGATATCATCTTGCTGATAAATCTTTTGATACAATGGGCGATGATGGCAAAGTATTTGCAGTTTCACGTTCAATTCATTATGGATTATTTTTGACATTTGAAGGAATTCGTTTTTTTTGTAAAAAAAATGATCACGGGAAATTGGAGGTAACGTTTTTAAATCTGGATAAAAATTTAGAACGATTCCAGCGGGGGATTGCCTTTAATTTGAGCCAGGACCAGCAGTGGATGGTGCCCACAATTGATCAAATTACAGAATTATTTGTACGTTATTTTCGAGAGCCATCGATGGTATCATTTTTTGAGGAGATGGCAGAATTAAAGGCGCAAGGTTATCTGCGTCCGTTTACGATTGACGAAGAACAATCAATTGGCGTGACTTTCCCCGGCAATCCTTCGATTCGAGCTGTAGTCTGTCGTTATGATCGTTACCTGGGTGAGCCATTTAGTGGCGTGGTCGTGCCGAATATGGTTCGTGCCTGTAGCGTGAATGGTACTGGCTGTTTGAAATTGGGGATTAATTATTTAATGAGTGTAAAAGCTGTTGACGAAGCAAAGAGAATTCTACCCGGGGCAGCATCAGCGTTATTTTTGGACGACCATCCCCATGATCCATTGGAATCACGCAAAATTACTGAATGGGACTCTTCCTGCTGTCTATTTGCCCTGAAAGATGGGACGGTGGTGAAGATTCCGGAAAGCAATTTGATTTTACCATCGATTACAATTCAAGGGATGGTAGCAATTCTAAAACAGATGGGCGTAAATGTCGTTGAAAGAGAAATGACTTATGGCGAGCTAATCGAACGATCTCAGAAAAATGAAATCGTGGCAAGTTGCAGTATCGGTACCGCGGGAATTCTCAATCGCGCCCAACGATTGTTGTTGGTTGATAAAGCCGGAAAAACCATTGCTGAGCAGTATCCCGATGAATCTCATGAGCTATTCGATCTATTAGGTGACGCGAAAACCTATTATTGGGATATTTATCAAGAAAAAGCTACAGTACCAGATGGTTTGAAACTTGAAAAATATGAAATATAGCGAAGTTATAAGTGTAAAATGACTAAGGTGAGCTAAATTTGCTGGTTAAAAATGGATAAGTTAAAAGCAATAATTTTTTTTAACTTTAGATCACATTAAATACTTTTAACTTTAGTCACTGGGCTTTGCCCTATGCGCCATGCTCTACAACTTAAATGATAAATGTTAAGAATTTGAATTTAAATCAAAGGTTAACTCAATAAAAAAGACAGAGGAGATAGACGATGAACAAACGGGCTGCAATTTTGACGTTGTTGAATGTCACTGCCATGGCCGATGGAAAAGTGACCGAAGAAGAAAAGCAATTGATGTTTGATGTGCTTCAGAATGAACTGGATTGTACCGAAGAGGAAGTCGAGCGCGGTTTAGACGAAAATACGCAATTGCTAAAAGAGAACACCCAGAAAATGATAAAGGAAGCTGTATTGGTATTAAGAAATGAATGTACGATAAACGAAATGAAAAAAATAATTCAATTAGTAAAAGATATGACGATGGCGGATAAGGAGTTGGACAATCGAGAATTATTGATCGTAGAATTATTATCCCAGCTAACGATGTGATGATTTCAAGATATGACTGTGTGAATTCGTCCTTTCAAAGGTTGCAGATCCGCCTAAGCGGATCATTAGATTGATCTGCCTAAAGCAGACCTTTGAAAGGAATTTTCAAGTATTAAATTTCCCGACATTCAAGGATGATCGGGAAATTTTTTAAATGGAATATTTTAGATAAATTCAGGAAGCGATGAGTAATAGTTTTGGAAATATTTTTAGAATTACCACCTGGGGTGAATCGCATGGCAATAGTATTGGGGTGGTGATCGATGGCTGTCCGCCGGGATTAGAGATTTCGCTTGAATTTATTCAACATGAGCTGAATCGGCGTCGCCCGGGACAAAGCACGATATCATCGCCCCGGAACGAGCGGGATAACGTTCATCTTCGTTCTGGCGTGATCGATAATATCACAACCGGTATGCCGATTACGATGGAAATTTTCAACCAGGACGTTGATAGCTCCAGTTATGAAGTGATTAAAGATAAATGGCGCCCCGGTCACGCCGATTTCACCTATGATATGAAATATGGTAATCGGGATTACCGTGGATCGGGACGGGCATCTGGCCGTGAAACAGCAGCCCGGGTAGCGGGTGGCGCGGTTGCAAAACTAATTTTACAGCGATTTAAGATTGATATATATGCGTTTACACGAGCTATCGGTAATATTTATGCCAGAACCTTAAATCGAGCCGAGATCGAGCGCAATATTGTTCGTTCCCCGGACCGGGATGCAGTGAAAAAGATGATTGATTTGATTAACAGAGTCAAAGAAGACAAAGATTCGATCGGCGGCATCGTTGAGCTAAGAATTATTGGCTTACCGCCAGGACTGGGCGATCCAGTTTTTAATAAATTCGAGGCAGCAATGGCTTATGCCATCATGGGACTTGGTGCTATTAGAGGGATTGAGGTTGGTGATGGCTTTGGGATTGCCAATTTGACCGGTTCACAGAACAATGATGTTTTCATTAGAAAAGAAAATAAAATCGGCACCCGCACCAACCATTGCGGCGGTGTGTTAGGTGGCATCACGACCGGTGAAGAATTTATTCTTCGGGCAGCAGTCAAACCACCGGCCTCAATTGGAAAAGAGCAGGAGACAGTTACCACACAGGGTAAACCGACGACAATTCAAGTTGAAGGACGACACGATCCGACCATCGTTCCCAGAATTGTACCGGTTGTAGAAGCCATGGCAGCGATTGTCACGGTAGATTTTTTACTCAGGCAGCAAAGTATCGAAGCTTTCAAATAACCATTTAACACGACTTAATCAGATTTAGATTGGAAATCACAACTAACTTTATTAGTAAGGAGCAACTCAAGTATGAACAGAATTTTCCCATTTCTATTCGTTTTGTTCGGATTATTATTTTTACTCAATACTTCACTCTCAGCTTGTACCAATTTTCTCATCTCCAAAGGCGCGACAAAAGATGGCTCAACCATGATCACTTACGCGGCTGATTCGCATGAATTTTACGGAGAACTTTATTTCACCCCGGCTGCCGATTACCTGCCGGGAACCATGCTCGATATTTATGAATGGGATACCGGTAAATACCTGGGGCAAATTGAACAGGTGTTACACACCTATTCAGTTGTGGGAAATATGAACGAGTACCAGGTTTCTATCGGAGAAACTAGCTGGGGAGGTCGTGAAGAACTGAAAGATCCCAATGCAATCATGGATTATGGCAGTTTAATGTACATCGCGTTACAAAGAGCAAAAACTGCTCGGGAAGCCATCAAAGTGATGACCGATCTGGTTGCTGAATATGGCTACTGCAGTTCCGGCGAATCTTTTTCCATCGCCGATCCTTATGAAGTCTGGATTATGGAAATCATTGGCAAAGATCCGGGTAACAAAGGAGCAGCTTGGGTGGCTCGCAAAGTTCCCGATGGTTATATCTGTGCCCATGCCAATCAAGCCAGAATCAGGCAGTTTCCTTTGAATGATAAAGAAAATTGCCTTTACGCAAAAGATGTAATTTCTTTTGCCAAAGCAAAAGGCTACTTTAAAGGAAAAGATGAGAACTTTAGTTTTGTCGATGCTTATGCCCCACTGGATTACGGCGCGCTTCGATTCTGTGAAGCCAGGGTCTGGAGCATGTTTCATCGTGCCGCGCCGTCATTAAATCTTTCAATGGATTATGTCAAAGGCGTAGAAGGCGCCGAGCCACTGCCATTGTGGATTAAACCGGATAAAAAGCTATCTGTTCGCGATGTTATGGAGCTGATGAGAGATCATTTTGAGGATTCTGATTTCGATATGACCCGGGATATTGGCGCTGGTCCGTTTAAGCTTCCCTATCGCTGGCGACCATTAACCTGGGAAGTAGATAGCGTTCGATACTGTAATGAACGAGCCACATCCACACAACAGACCGGTTTCTCTTTTGTGGCACAGGCACGTTCAGCGATGCCTCACCCGATTGGCGGTGTGCTGTGGTTTGGCGTTGATGATACTTACAGTACGGTTTATATTCCCATGTACTGCGGCATTAAACATGTGCCTCATAGCTTTGCTGTTGGTACTGGCTCTTTTTATGATTTCACCTGGGAATCAGCGTTCTGGGTGTTTAATTTTATATCCAATTATGCTTACCTGCGATACAGCGATATGATCAAAGATATCCAAAAAGTGCAGCGAGAGCTGGAAGGAAAATTTTTGGCTGATCAGCCACAAATCGAAGAAGCAGCGATGAAACTATACGAGCAGTCTCCTCAACTGGCAAGAGAATATTTAACCAGCTATTCGGTAAAGCTGGGTGAATCCACTGTTAAAAGATGGAAAAAACTGGGCGAATTTTTAATCTATAAATATCTTGATGGAAATGTAAAGAACGAATTGGGCAAGGTCACCCACCCAGGTTATCCCCAATCGTGGTATCGTCATATTGTCAATGAAACTGGCGACCATTTTAAAATGAGGCGTTAGTCAGGTAATTGGGTAGCCATGGAATTGGATGATTAGGTAACAGGGTAGTTGGGCAATTTGGAAATTAGTTAAATTTAGCTGAGATTGAGTTGCTGATTCAAAAAAATGGTCGTGTTTATTTTGTATAATTTTATTTCCAATTATACAGGAAATGAATTGGTTTTCGGATTCAAACCGATTTACCCTTGCGAAGGTCCGAACCTTCGCAAGGATTAAAATCCAAAAACCACTTCGTTTTGAGTATAACTTATCCCCCAATTATCTAATTCCCTAACGTTATTTTCAATAAAACCATCTTGTGTGCCTGAATAAACGAGCCTGCCATTAAGCGATATAGATAGACACGAGTGTCGATACGGGTTCTCCCGTGTTATCGCAGCCATCCCAATTAATCTTATAAGCTCCTTCATAGTTAACACGCCTGACAGCTAAATTAGATACGCTATATTCACCATCAAAAGGAATGACAAAAGCAGCAACAGTCAGATGATCATTGTCTGGTGGATGAAATTAAAAATCGCGCACTCCCAATGGAATTCGCCCAAAAATTTTCAACTTGGACAATCATTTTATGCACAAGGTCAATGGAGTGAAAAGCCATAAGAGTCGTTATTTGATCCGCTTCCCATAATCAAGCTTAGAATCAGTGGTTATTTGAGGAAATCCCGGAACCATGACAGGAAACGGAACATTTGTCTGCATAACAATCATATCTGTACGAGTTAAGCGGATTTTATTGAACTGTTCTACATTCACCTGGATTTGATCATTGTATTTTTCTTGTAGTTGATCAATGTATGGATTTAGATAATCTCTTATTATGATGAGCGTATTCAGACTATCAGAAAGATTGGGCACTGTGTTCTTCAAATACTGATTTTTCTGGTGTTGAGCTATTAGAGCATCGTGCCACATTTGCCTGTTTCGTTTCACAACATCGACATCCTGATAACCACGCTTGTATGCTTCCTGTGTCAAATACCTGTCTCGAATCATGTCAACAATGGCAAGTCTGAAATGCTCAGCAAACTTCGTATCATTTGGTAAATTTTTTCGAAACACCAGGGGATGTCTCTGTAACTCTTCCTTAAAATCTCTTACAGACCAAACCTGATCCTCAACGCGGAAGAATGAATCGTCCAGGATTGCATCAATTCCCTCTGCCAAATGATCTAATTCAGGATTTTCCGCCGATCGATTGAAGGTTGCATTTAAAAAAAGCTCTCGCTTCTCTTCTGGTGAACGCATGTACATGGGACCGATTAGATTCACCATTTTATTGAATGTCTGCCGGTCAAAATCAAGTTTTTTACCCTCCATAATACTGACGACATATTTATCGTAAATTTGCAGCGCCTTTTCACTTGTTAATTTCTCTTTTATGTCATTCCATCTTTGTTTACGGTCATTTTCCGAAACAGCCAGATCATCGGTCCAACCTGCCACTTTCATCACAATATGATTGTTATCACTTATCTTAATTGGCCCGATCACCAGCCCTCTGGCTATACTATCAGCAAATAGCGCATCATGGATCATTGGATTTTCTTGAGATTTCCATGCTATCTCTCTCTCTGGCATATCCTCATCTTGCCAAAGCTGCTGATGCAGTACTTCAAACCTTCCCTCTTCATTAATATATTCTTGTTTGAAGATCGCAGCAATACTATCATCAGGTATGTTAAAGTACTGAACATGATAAGTCCTGCCGGCAATGTCATACACTTTCTGTATCTCGGATTCTT
>CBFDBN010000191.1:0-7419 GCA_965603055.1 uncultured bacterium
TAGCTAAAAAATGGACTATAAATTTTAATTGATATTTTGCCCACAGAAATGAAATTCGCCAGAGGGGAATCTGCTTTTGGAATGATCCCACAGAAATATAAAATATTATCTGTTGGCTTTTATATTCGTAAGGAAAAAGTTTTCTTTCAACTAAATAAATTAGCGCAATTCATCTTAGTTCGTATAATTAGCGGTCTCATGTCCAATCCGCAATCATCGACAATTCAGAATCCGAAGCATCAATAAAGGTACTATCTTCCATAAAATCATTATTAAAATTTCCCGAATGGCAATTAGGAAGCAGACTTTTTAAACGCCAGCCTTCAACTTTCCATTGAGATCCGATTTTAATCGCATGAAGTTTACCTGAATCAATCATCTCATTAATGGTACATCGATTTACATTCAAAAACCGCTGTGCTTCTCTCAAAGTTAGCAGTTCATGATCCAATAGCACACGCATCACTTCCACCTCGTCAATTACTCTCAAAAAAGTGCTTCACATTAAATTTAAATAATTAATAGCTCATAGGTTAGCAAACATTATTCCTTAATTCTATTTAAAACAATAAAATTATGGTAATCGGGTATTGCTTTGAAAATATTAATGATGAAGAGTTCGCTTTATTTCTGGCATTATCATTGGAAATGAATCATTTGGACAGGATTGAGAAGGATTTTGCACAATTGACTCAATTTAAATCATTTTAAAGTGACATATCAAAAGTGACCGTCACCTGGCAGGTGACGGTCACTTATCGTTCCACTTTCAATTCAACAATCGTAGCGCCCCATCCGCCGATCTGGGGCGGCGCATCGCCGAACCAGGCAACATCGGGATGATCTTTCAGGATTTGATAGACCGTCCATTTTAATTTACTTTTCCCTTTACCGTGAATAATTCGGAGACGGTATAATTTCAATTCCAGCGCATTTTTAATAAATTCCTCGACCATTTCAGGCGCCTGTTCAGGAAAGAAGCCATGAAGATCGAGCACATCGGTGACTTCGATGAATTCGGGTAAAGGTTCATCTAACTCATCTGAATTTTCAGGGTGATATATTTTATTATTTTCTTCGCCCACAGAATTGTTTTGACCTTTTTGGCACTAATTTAAAATTTCAAAATTCCATTATTCCTGCACTCCATCACTCTCACAATCCAACACTCCATTATTCCAGTGTCCCATCACTCCACTACAACAACTCTGCAACGCTTTCTTCAATGGACTTTTCTTCCACAGCAATGATGACAGGCAGTGCATCCTTAATCCCTTCGACATGAGTGATGATAAAAATCTGTCTAAATTGAGAGGAAAGGTGCTGCAACGCTAAAATGATCAAATCTTTCCGTTGTTCATCCTGGGAGCCGAAAATTTCGTCCAATACAATAAAGTTGATCTGGGATCTGCCCGATCGTTCTGCGACCACCTGACTGATAGCGATGCGAAGGCACAAATTGGCTAAATCCTGTTCCCCGCCTGAAAACCGTGCTAACATGAATCGATTTGTCTGGTCGTAGAGGTAAATATTGTAATCCTCATCCAGTTCCATGATGGAATATCGTCCTTGTGTTGTCAAATGCAGCAGTTCCGACGCGCGACTGGCAATTAGCGGACGAATTCTGCCTGCCAGCTCCTGCCGAAAAATTCCCAGGTGGTGATCGAGTGATTTCAAATAAACAACATCTTCCTTGATCTGATCGATTTCCTGGCGAAGCTTCTGAATGGTGCTCAATTCATGCTTAATGTGATCCTTATCCTTCTGGATTTTGATAATTTCCTGTTCGGCTTTATGGATTTCTTCCTTCACCAGCTCAACCTGTCGCTGCTTTTTCTCGACCTGAAGCTTCAAAGATAAATATTTTGGCTCCTCAAACCCTAACGCATCTAACCGCTCATTTTCCATTAGAATTTCAGCTTCAAGGTCTTTTAACGTGGTATTAATCTGTTCCAGCTCCTGCTGTTCATCAGGTAGTCGTTTCACCTGCTCTTCATATTTGAGCGCCTGGTCTCGCAATTCAGTTAGCAACTTCAATTTTTTTCGGGATTCTTGATGAGTGCCTTCATTATATTCCACTTTGCCGATGGCTGCAACTTCTGCTTTCAAGTTTTTTTGACTTTTCACAAAATCATCCAGCCGTTCTTTGGTTTGATTTCTCTGCTTCTCACGCTCACGAAACTGTTCCTGTGCCTGGAGCATTCCATCACGGAACTGTTTTTCCTGCTTCAAATTCGCATCGATTTCAGCAATCCTTTGAGTCAATATTTTCTCAGCTTCATTAAACTTCACATATTCCTGGCGCAATGTATTTAATTCCTTCTCAAACTGGGAGATAACCGGGGCATAATGATCCTGCAGCGGACGAGTACAAACCGGGCAGGGACTTTCCGGTCCCAGGTTCTCGATCTTTGTCCGCTTCTCCTTAATCTCAATCCCCTTTTCTTTAACCTTCACCTTTTGTCCCTCTACCCGGGACAACTCTTTCCGCAGTCCTTCTCTTTGATTTTCAATCTGGGTAATTTTTTCATCCTGCTCTGTTACCCTGTTATCAATACCTTCCAGCCCTTTTAGCTCTTCACCCAATTTTGTCAGATTAAATTGTTCTTTGGTGATCCGCTGCGATATTCGCTGTATTTCTTCTTGTTTGCCCTTGAGAATAAAAAACTTAGTACTTTCTTTATCCAGTCGTTCTTTTTCCCGTTGAACCTTTTGATAATCTGCCAGTTGAGGTTTGAGACAAGATAATTCCTGCTCTGCTTTCTGGATCGCTTCGATATTTTGCTGCGTTTTTTTCTTTCTCGCTTCAAAATCTGCTTTGCGAGATTTCCATTTTTCAGTCCGAGCCTGAATCTGCTGAAACTGATCCCGCAATTGATTTAGTTTTTCAAAATCCTTTTTTGACGTTATTAGCTGTTCATTATCCTGTTTTAGTTTCTCATCTAATTCTTTTTTGGAGCGAACCACTGCATCTAATTCAAGTTTTAACTGTTTCTGCTGTTCTTTTAATTCCTGCTCATTTTTCATGCTCGATTCGATACCGCTCAATCTCGCTGTTTTGGCAGATCGATCCGAGCGAATATCGATTCTTGCTCGATCAATCGATTCGATGTTAATGAGTCGGGCAATGCTCTTGCGTCGTTCTTCAGGTTGAAGTGTGGAAAGCGCTGCCAGATCCCGCTGTTTGGCAAACACGGAGATGAAAAACGATTTATAATCGAGATTCAACAATTGCTCGACATAATCATTTACGCCACGTTCTTGCACCGCTTCAGGCTCAGAATTGGCATTGAGGTAAATTGCAGCTTCTACAATGGCAGTCTTCCCTTTCAGTTGACGAACGATACGATACTCATGATCGCCACAGCTAAAAACGAGCTCAACTGAACAGGGATCAGCAGTATCACAGCATTGCGAACGAATATCCTGTTTATCCGTCCGTCGAATGCGATTGCCATAGAGACACCAGCCGATTGCCTCGACAATGGTCGTTTTGCCTGCGCCATTATTACCGATAATGCCGATGAGATTTTCAGGCAAATCAAGCTCCAGCTCTCGAAAGCGGCGGTAGTTTTTCATTTTGATACTTCTAATAATCATTCGGTACTTAATGATTGAATAGATTCAAATATTCTCAGCTCTACTATTTAGCAAAAATATTTTAACAACAAACAACCGACAACTAACAACTGATAACTGACAATTGTCTACTCCACCACCGGCATTCTCGCAATCTCAGGATCAGTAAAAACATCACTCTCATCCCGACTTTTAGTCGAAAATTCAGAAACAATCGCTCCATCCTTCCCGGCCTGAAACCAGTGCAATGTATTGGGCTTCAGAGTGTATTGATCCCCTGGCTTCAATATAATTTCGTGCCAGACCGTATACCATTTCTCACGACCTTTTGAGGGTTTGCCTTTTGGATTCGGTGTTTTTTCACCTGGCACATAAAGATAAACTTCACCCCAGCGGCAGCGAAATGTTTCCTCCTTGCCAGGTTCACCTTCTACTGGCGGATGCCTATGTTCGGGACAGGTTTGCCCGGGGAAAAGTACCAATTCTTTGGCGCAAACCCGATCAGTATTCACGTAAGTAATGATCTCCAATCCCGTACTATCCAGTTCATTTAAACCGAAATCTGCTACCTCTATATCATTTTTTTCTTCTTTAGTTAAAATTATTCCTGCTTTGTTGAAATAGTCAAATGTTTTCTTTCTGGCTCGTTCATATTGTTCCTTCGTAATCACGTATAATTCTCCTTAATTAAGATTGCAAGGTCGTAAATTTTGATTATTCTGTTTTGAGTTAAAAATTGAATTCCTGAGAACTAACATAATCGCTTAATATTGAAGCGGTTTTTTTGTATATTGACAGCCTTTTTCATGGTACAAATTAAACAAATGAATTGAAAAATACAAGTAAATTTATGAGCTATCATTATTTATTTGGCCCAGTCCCCTCTCGTCGACTGGGTCGATCGCTGGGTGTTGACCTGGTGCCGCACAAAACCTGCTCTTTTAACTGCATTTATTGTGAGCGTGGCAAAACAACGTTAAAATTTATGTTGATTTTTAAAATCAATTTTCGTACTCTAAAGCGTACGTTAAATGCGGAGTGATGAAATGAAAACGATCAGTGTGACAAAAGCAAGATCAAATTTATATCAGCTCGTTGACGAAGCTTCCAATATGTACGAGGGATCCAAAGTGATAAAGTATTTATTAACAAAGGCTTTGTCCATTTGCGCCACGTTCATAAACTGAATCGAAAAGTATTCAAATGGGAGTTGTTTGTTCAAAAAGAATTTAATGATTTTATTTTATTGCTGGATCGGAATTTAATTGGCGGCGGAATACGAACCACCATAGTCTGGAACGAAACTGGTGTTAAAAAATCTAAAAATTATCGATTTATTCGTTTGTATCTCGGCAATGGGTTAATGGGGGAAAAAGAAACGCTTGACACCAGTCCGGTTTTTGAAACGAAAATTATTCGGTCAACAAATTATTTATCGCTGCGCTGGCAGACAGCAGAACGGGTTGCCATGGACATTGTCAGCTATTTCCAGTTTCATTTAAGCAATGTTAATGATTACCGGGTTTTATTTCAAGGCAGTTTCGGATTCAATATTACAAAGTCGTTAGTTTTTCGAGCCAGCCTTAATTTGCGCTACGATAGTGAACCGCCACTGGACGTTAAAAAACATGATCTGGAGCTTACTAATGGGATAGGTTTTTCTTTTTAAATAAGACTTTTCTGTTTCAATTTTTTTGCAAAAAAGTGCAAGAAATAATTGGTAATACTAAAAAATATCGTAGAACCAGAATGGCTAATTACACGATCCTGGGCAAAAAGGAAATTGAAAATTTGATTGCCCAATATGCAGTCGGAGATATAGTTGATTTCAGTGTTATTGAAGGGGGAGCAGGAAATTCCAGCCTCAAAATAATCACCAACCAGGGCAATTTTATTCTAACTATCTGTGATGAGAAAACATATCACGAAGTCAAGAATCTGGCTGATCTTCTCGACCACTTGGAACAGCAAAATTTTCCCATCACAAGAATTGTTCAAACAAAAAACAGAGAACCGATAACTTATTATAAAAAAGTACCAGTTATACTTAAAAAGTTTATTGAAGGGGAAGTTTTTAATGAAATTGATTTAAATATGCTATTTCAATTGGGGAAAACTGTGGCTAAGTTACATGAAATCCCTGTCCCGGAATACCTGCCCCAAAAATTCCCTTATGGAATAGACTTTTTTTTAGACGTAATTTCTACTCAAGTTAATTTGGAATTTTCCAACTGGTTGAAGGAAAAATACGAACTGATAACAGAAAAAATCTCGCCAGAACTGCCCCGGGGCTTAATACACGGCGATATTTTTTATGATAATGTTCTTTTTACTCCCGACAAAAAACTTGCGGCAATCATCGATTTTGAAGAGGCTTGTTATTATCACAAAATCTTTGACTTAGGGATGTGTATTATTGGAACATGCTCCCCCAAAGGAACCATATCATTCGCAAAGGCAAAATCATTTATTGATGGATATCAAAGCAAAAGGGAACTTGAAGCGTTAGAAAAGGAGTCTGTAAAGGTTTTTGCTGAATACGCCGCTGTCGCAACTTCTTTCTGGAGATTTAGACAACATCATATAACCAAGCCCGATAAAAATAAAGCGAATAGTTTTCGTGTGATGAGACTATTGGCAGATAATATCCACTCCATTTCAGAGGACGAATTCGCAGAAAAACTATTCTAAATATTTCATTTTAATTCACATAGCAAATTCGTTTCTGGAATATGATGCTGGTTCCATCTCCGAGATTGCAGAGGTGGTGGAATTTGTCAACCATTCTTATTTCGCCAAATGTTTTCAAAAGCGGTTCGCTATAACGCCTTCGCCATATCGAAACCAGACGTAAATTGAGACAAGAATGGGGGATAATTGTGATTCAGGAGAGGTATGAAATTCGAGCTTTTTAAAAATTGATGAACTCGTAAAAAGTCAAAAAGGTTGTAAGACACCACAATATATTTACATAATGCTTGTGAGTTAACACACTATATTGTAGGTTAAGAAGTCATCACGGACTTTTTACGAAGTCGTCAAAAATTAAATAATAAAAAATACTTTTACGCATTGTAATTTATCTGCTTCTATATATAAGCATCAAATGGGGGATTTTCTGGCATGTTAATACGATTCTTGTGGTAGCGAAATCTTACCGAATGTTCTTGCGCTGAAATCGATTCTATGATAATCTGGATCGGCTAAAAATCCTCTTACTTTAGTAACTAACGCATACCGGGGGAGAAAACATGCGTTCATTTCTACATATTTTTTCGTTTATAAAATTTTTAATCCGCAATATTCACCTGCGTGATCCGCCCATAAATCCGTGCAAGCGAGAATTTATAAAAATCTAATAAACTGTAAACTTGAAAATTGAGGGGATTGAAAAGAATAAATGTACCGGCTGGTGATTGCAAAATTATGATTTGTGAATATATTTTTGAGCAATAGAATGATACTTTTATCCTTTTCAAATACCCTAAATAATAAGGAGATTTAATCATGAACATTAACAAAATCATTTCGCGATCAGGCGTTTTAGCGCTGTTGCGCAGCCTGGCTTCTTCATTGAGGGTCAGGTGCTGGCTGGATCAGAAGGTACAGATGTCGCTTTAGGCGACCTTGATGGAGATGGTGATCTCGACGTATTTATACCCAACTATGACATCGAAATCTCTCAACACGGTGGCATTTCCAACATGGTCTGGTTTAACAATGGTGATGCTACTTTCACCCACAGCGGCCAGGAATTTGGCGAGCTTTCAGCGAGCCATGGAGTTGCATTAGGCGATGTGGACGGCGATGGTGACCTGGATGCCTTTTTGGCAAATGGTG
>CBFDBN010000192.1:0-7398 GCA_965603055.1 uncultured bacterium
ATCCCGGGTAGCCTGCATCGAGCGCCAACAGTTCGCCATGAGCATAGATCACAAAGCTGCCCGCATCAGGATGCTCATGAGTGCCGCCCATAATTCGCATATTGCCCTTTTCGCCTAACAGGAGCATGTAGGTCGCATTCTTATCCCAACCGCTGCGAAACACTACGTTTCCTGCATCAGGAAAGAATAGGGTCGGAGAACCAGCAGGCTCCACAGGTTTGATATTTACATCAAACGCACAGAAAATATCAACGGTGAGATCCATATTCGCAAACGAGGAAAAGTAGCGGTTATCATAGCCATCATCCATTTTCTCTGAATTCAGCCAATCCCAGGCAAAAACACCCATGTTGGTTCCAGAGTAATGATTGGTTGCATAATCCGATACATTTGGATCGCTCACAAATAGTCCGCTCATAAATGGGGCATAGTAGCCATCATCATATCCAGGACGATCGCCGTTAGGCATACGAATCTTGATATGCCAATCCAGAACTCTGGCGACTCTCTCTTCAGTGAGAAAATTAGGAACTTTATACCCATCAAATGTTCCGCCCTGTCCATCCATAAACAGGTTATAAGCACGAAAGAACGGCATAAAATTTAGCCCAGCGTAAAGAAAGTAAAACGGTCCTTCACCATACCCGCCTTTTTGTGTGGTTTGCGCGGTGAAAACCTGCCAGAACTTACTCATGGCTCGATTCATCCACTTTTCAGCATCAGGATGATCGTTCAAACACATCGCGGCCATTCCGAGTGCCGACATCATTTTCAATTGAAAATTGTTTTGTTCCTCAACATCTTGCTGTAACAGATCTACTGCCTTTGCGCCACTGGAAATCCAACTGGAGATATTGTAGATTCGATCTGCGAGTGAGGCAATGTTCGTCCTGATCTGCTTTTCAGATGCACTAAAATCAAATCCAGCTCCTTTCAGCATGTCATAAGCCTGGCAGTGTTGCTCCAGTGATTGTGCCATGTGAATCGACTGCATGACCGAAGTTTTTAGATTTTTATAAGGAGCAACCTTTAGGGACAAGGTTGTAATCCCATATTTTGGTATTTCTTCGCCAGTGTACATGGCATTTAATCCATCACGAACCCAGGGTGCATGATTTTTTTCTCCGGTAAGGGCATAGACGAATGCTCTCGCTTTAATGACGCTGCCATTGACATTTTGTTGTCCCCAGTCTTTAACTCCAAATTTCGGTGATATACTTGCCGTTTTTCGAATTCGCTCCCAGAGCGTTTTATATGGCTCAATGCCTTGCCTGGCGGCTTCGTAATGAGTACGAATGATGGGTAGATCGGCAGACTCGAAAGTCAATCTTGGCCAATGTTTTTTATTGTCCTGCCAGCCTGCTTCTGCAATATTGCTAAATAATATATTCGAGATTGCAAAAGCCAAACCAATAGAAATAATTTTCCACTTCATGGCAAATCCTCCAATGTTAAAAGAGTGAAATAATATATGATGTAAAAAACTGAAAGTCAATGAAAAATTGTATCTTGTTGGAAATAATTTTTCTTAATTTTGGGAGGATTTTTTGATCGGAATGAAAATTGTTTGCCCCGGTTTTAATTCATTTAAATCTTCAATGCCATTTGCTTTAAGAATAGCTTGCATATCTGTATTATATAAAGCTGCCAGATCCTGCAATGTTTCTCCTGACTTTAAAATATGTTTCTGGACTGTGTCAGATACTTCTGTATCATTAGCCTGCGGATAATATTTGATATTTTTCGATGTGGAACTCTTATTTTTCCTCAACGTTTGACCAATATTGGCGGCGTTTTTTAAATCCTGTCTCGTTGGTTTTCCATCGCAAAAGATGGCTGGGATCAGGATAAGAATTAATAATAATTTGTTAAGCGGTTTTGAGATTAATGTTAATGTGTTTGAATTCATCTTGATGCCGTTCAATAGTTGTGATCTCCAAAAATGCAAATTCAAAAGTGATAGAAATATATTCAATTCTAACTGGAATTTCAAACAGATTTTTGATTGTGTCAATAAATTAATAATCAGATTTAAGGAAATCAGTGATAATAAAATCAAAGTCGTTATCCATCACGATGGCTGGGGCGAAGGTGGCGAATGGGATCAGGCATATACCTATTTTGTCAGGGCATGGAAGGAAGTGGTTCTGCCTCCGTTGAAATATCGGTTTGATGTGGGACCTATTGATTGGGAGAATCCATCGAAATTGAACTAAATATGTTCAACAGTTCACTCAATGTTAATAATTTTGGATATTTAAAATCGAGATCGGAATGAATTATAAAACTGGTACACCATTGTTAAAATTTCCAGCAATCATTTTATTCTTTCTTTTCCTTATAAATTTCTTCACATGCAATCAAATATCTGATCGAAAAATAATTCCGGCGAATCCCTATCTTATCGTCCTCGGCATCGCCCAGGACGGCGGATATCCCCAGGCAGGGACGAAACAGAGCGATGCCTGGGATGATCTATCAAAGCGAAGGCATGTATCCTGTCTGGCTATTGTCGATCCAGAAACATCCCAAAGGTGGATGATCGATGCGACACCTGATTTCAGGGAGCAGCTTCATTTTCTTGATAAAATTGCGCCGGTTCCGGACACGCCGGGATTGGCAGGGATTTTTCTGACTCATGCCCATATCGGGCATTACACAGGCTTGATGCACCTCGGCAGAGAAGCAATTGGAGCCAAAACCGTGCCGGTTTATGCCATGCCGAAGATGTATGATTTTTTGAGCAATAATGGTCCGTGGGATTTATTAGTGCGATTGAAAAATATTGAGCTTCTTCCGCTTTCAGATCATGTTTCAATTAAACCAAACGAAAAAATATCAATCACTCCGTTATTAGTCCCGCACCGCGCTGAATACACCGAGACCGTGGGTTTTCGAATAGATGGACCGAATCAATCGATTTTATTCATCCCGGATATCGATAAATGGGAAGACCTGGATCAGTGGGGCTTTCATATCGAAGATTGGATCAGGGAGGTGGATGTCGCCTATCTCGATGGAACGTTTTATGCCGATGGAGAAATCCCTGGTAGAAGCATGTACGATATCCCGCACCCGTTTATTGAGGAAAGTCTGGAGCGATTTAAAACATTACCATTGGATGAGAAAAATAAAATCAGGTTTATCCATTTGAATCGGACCAATCCAGCTTTGATTGATGGAAGTGATGCTCAGAAAGCAATCGAGCAAGCTGGTTTTCAAGTGGCGAAAGAATTGGAAATTGTTAAGTTGTGAAGATTGCTTGAAAGTGAGAAGTGAAACATCAAAAGTGAAATATGAAAATTGAATAGTAAAAAGAAAGTACCTTTTAATCGTCTCATGCTTCACGACTTTCGTCTCACATCTGCCTTCTCACGTTTGACGTCTGCCGTCTCACATTTCACCTTTTAAGCCCCAATCCGCATAATCAATATATACAACAAAATTATTATCCCAACCACCAGCCAGGAGAGGACAAATCCCCAGGTATCCCATTTATCCGGCTTCCAAAATTCCCAATCCGTGCCAGGGAATAGCTTTTTCTGTTCCACGATGTCAGGATTATCAACGGCTTGTTGCACCAGTCGGGTATCTTCTTCCTGATCGGCGACGGCAGGGGTGTGAATTGCTCCATAAAATTCCCGAAGCGTTATTTCTGAATTTCGCCTGGTTACCAGACTAATGCCGAATAATAAAATAAATGGAAAAATAATGTCGAAAATAAATGATAGGGTTGCCAATTGTGCCTTATTCATCGTACGGACTGGAACACCTAATTTTGCCAGGTAGAACAGTTGATTTCTAAATACGCCTTCACCAATCCATTGTGAATTGGGATCATCGGGATTTTCGCGAACTACTCGATCAAAAAAGATCGCAGCCGGTGGATGCACTTTCCTTTTTTCGATCGTTTGCCCCACATATTCGGCTCTATTTGCTTCCACGTCTTCCTGCAGCGCTTTGGTCGAAATGGTAACCACTCGTTCCTGGGTTTGGATCGTTAAATTTGGATTCTTTCGGATCGAATCGAAAGAAGGCGCGATGTTGGGAATGATCACGGTTGTAAAAATGGTCAATATCATCTGAACCACAACAGCGGTGGTAGTCAATCTTCGCCAGAAATAGACCAGCCAGAGTGCCGGACCGATAATGGTTCCAACCGACAACACATATTTAAACATCACGAAAATATCATCTACTTTTCGGGCGAAGTAGATTGAAGATATGAGAACAAAAAAGATAACAATTCTGCCAGCAAACACCTGTGTTTTTTCTTTGACTTTAGGGTACATGGGGACGAAAATATTTTTTGTGAAAGCGGCACTCCATTCCAGACTCTGGGCATCGATGGACGACATATTGGCAGCCATGATTGCTGCGACCATTAGTCCAACAAATCCAAATCCCATAAGATCACGGGTAATGTGTCCCCAAATCATGGTCGGATCGGATAGTTTCCCCGCGTAAAGTCCGACGGCGATCAGACCGGTCAAAGCCCAACCAATGGTGACGATCCGCTTCGAAAACGCGCCAACAATCATGCCGATTCGGGCTGATTTATCGTCTTTGGCTGAGCCGCCGGAGGTAAATCCCCTCGGCGGCAGACCAATGAGATTGACGGTAACCATCGCTGCCACAAAGTACCAGGTATACTCACTGGTGGCTTCAGAACCGAATAATTCGAACATATAGTCCGGTACTTTGGCGTGAAGTCCAGCAAATCCACCCAGCTTGATCAATCCGAGTGGAATCAAAATACACGATAAAAATAAAATGAGCAATCCCTGGATAATATCTGTAACCACTGCTGCAAACAGCCCTCCCAGGATTGTATAACTGCCCACAATTGCAGCATAAATGAAGTAGAAAAGCGTGAGGTTCAGGTATGAAATGTAGCTCTGTAGCTCATTTTTTTTCATTCTTTCCTGGAGGATGGAGAGTTCTGTTTTTTCCTCATTGGTGAGCGGTTCGGTAGCCTGTTTATTTTTCAGCTCCTCATAACGATTAAATCCCTGTACCGAAGCTTTTTCCGCTTCGCTGTATTGTTCTACAGGTTTAACCATCAGTGCTTTCATGGTTTTTCCGGTGAGCAGAAATCCCATGGAGCCACCATAAATCGCCATCAAGAGAATGTACATTGCGAACAAGCCAGCGAGAAATCGGCTTTCAAAACGATGCAGGTAAATATCGCCCGGTCCGATGTAGCGAGTGCGCCTTTGAAGAATTGAAGAAAACCAGTAAAATGGAGTGATAAAAAGGACTAAATTTTGAAACCACAAGCCAGAAAGCCCCTGGCGATAAATTTCCCGGGAAACGCCAGTCGCCTGGTCGGCGCTGGTAATCGTTCCAAAATTGAGAAAGGCAAACAGCACCTTGCCAAAGCTTCGTCCACCTTGATAGAAATCCTGTGTGTTTTTAATTTTTCGGCTTGCCCATTTTCCGATATAGACCATGCCAAGAAAGTAGATAATTATAACCAGCCAGTCGACAAAGTGAAGCCCTAAAAAGCTCATTCTGAAAGTCTCAAGTTTTATTTGAAGTAAAGATGGATTGAAAAAGATACATTATACTTTTTTTGTATTAAAGATGCAAGCGATTTTTGAACCTTTCAAAGATTATAAACCTTTGAAAGGCTATTTTTTTCCAGCTAGAGATTGAGCGATTGCCTGGATAAATGAAATAAATTGTTGCTTTTGGCTAAAATTTTCCTTTAATTTGGGATGAGTTTATTTTAAAAAAAATTTTAACGCAGAGGCGCAAAGTACACAGAGTTTCGCAGAGAAAAAGAAAGTCAAAGGTCAAATTTGAATAGCTGCTCAGAATTTTTGAAAGATGATATTTTAATAAAAAAAAATAATAAAAAAACTCTGCGTTTCCTCTGCGCCTTCAGCGTTCTCTGCGGTTGAATTTCTTTTTTAAAAAAATTTTTCTTAGGTTGACGCCTATAGCCAAGCGGCGGATTAAAAAAAATATTAGTTATTCATCATTCTTTTTTTTCATTTGTGGCTTATCAAAATTATCTCACCTATGTTCAGTAAAAAATGTGAGACATGTTCAGCCCTCGGGAGGATTAAATCAGTTTATGCTAATATCGAAACCATTTTGATTTTAGCACAATTTGAATACTGTATTCAAAGCATGGAGAAAAAGCTTTATGAAATTATACGGCAAAAATTGGACTCGGCGAGAACTTGAAGCCCGATTGGGCAGGCTGGAACAGGTTGGGGGAATTCGTCGATTTAAATTGACTGAAGGAGTGGAAGCAGGTGTGGAATTAATTCAAGTCCGAACCGGGGCTGGATTAACTTATTATGTTTCCCCGATGCGATGCCTGGATATTTCATTAACTGAATTTAGTGCTGTTCCGATTAGCTGGCAATCCCCCAATGGTGATGTTCATCCTGCCTATTACGATCAAGAAAGATTTGAATGGTTGCGTACAGCAGTTGGCGGTTTGTTGATGACCTGCGGATTAAGACAGGTCGGTTCCCCCAGTGAAGACCAGAGGGAATCACTGGGACTACATGGCAGAATTCATCATACCCCTGCCCGACAGGTTGCCGCTCAAGGAAGCTGGATCGGTGATGAATATGAAATGGTGATTAGCGGCATTGTCGAAGAGACGCGGATTTTTGGAGAATTTCTTCCTTTAACTCGTGAGATTCGAAGTCGACTCGGTGAGAATATGATTTTTATTAAAGATAAAGTTGAAAACCGTGGCTTCGAATCAACACCACTCATGCTGCTCTATCATTTTAATTTTGGATTTCCATTGATGTCAGAACAAACAAAAATAATATTTCCATCCAAAAAAGTGATTCCCCGGGAAGCTGAAACGCCGCTGGAAGGCTATGATAAATGGCAAAAACCAACCCCGGATTATCAAGAACGAGTTTATTACCACGAAGAAATTGTGAAATCTGCTGATGAAAAAGGCTGGGCTACAGTGATTATTCAGAATCCAGAATTTCCATTAGTTGCTGGTGGGAGCTGCGATTTATCTGTTCATTTATCCTGGGCAACTGAAAATTTGCCGCGGTTGGTACAATGGAAAATGCCGGGGGCTGGTGTGCATGTGCTGGGGATTGAGCCAACTAATTGTCATGTCGAAGGACGGGCAAAGGAAAGAGAGCGGGGAACGCTGGTCACTTTGGAGCCGGGGGAATCGTTGAGTTATGAACTTAAGTTGAAAATTAGCGTGAAATAAGCGATATTTTTGGGGCGAGTTGAAAAAGAAACAAAAGTCAAAAGTGACCGTCACCTGGCAGGTGACGGTCACTTTTATCGAATATTGAATAATGAATTTTGAAAAAGGAATAAATAATGAATGAATCCAAAATACTTGAAATCCTGTACAAAGATCATTACCAGACTTACAAACCCAAACAACTGGCGAAG
>CBFDBN010000193.1:0-7340 GCA_965603055.1 uncultured bacterium
TTATTTCACTGGAAAGACATTGCCGAAATCATTGCCGAAAAGGATCTTACCAGAGTCGGTACGGGCGAGTCATTAGTGGTTGGTGAGTGGTGAGTTGGTAATTTGGTAATTAAGGTAATTGGGTAATAAGGGAGATTCTAAATCGTTAATTTTTTACCCAGTTATAAAAATTTTTTGATATAAAAATCGAACTCAGACTGATTCCATCGCTCCAAGCGATGGAATCAGTTTTGTATTATACCTTTACACTGAAATCTTAAACCTAAACAGGGTAAATTCGTAAATCTTAAATCTAAAATAAAAAAGCGGTTGGTCGTTTTGGAAGTTGAACGATCAACCGCTTTTAAATTTACTATTTTAGTTTGAATTTACTTCTTTTGTGGTCCATTTTCAATTGCAGCGCGGGCAGCAGCCAATCGGGCGATTGGCACACGGAATGGAGAACAGGATACATAATTCAATCCGGTTCGATGGCAGAAATCAATTGAATCAGGATCGCCGCCATGCTCTCCACAAATTCCAACCTTGAGTTCCGGTTTCACTGCTCGACCTTTGTTCACTCCCATTTCGACCAGTTGTCCAACTCCTGATTGATCCAGGCTCTGGAACGGATCATTGGGCAGAATGTTGTTTTCGATATAATAGGGCAGGAAGCCGCCAATATCATCACGAGAGAAACCAAATGTCGTCTGGGTCAGGTCGTTTGTTCCAAAAGAGAAAAATTCTGCTGTAGCTGCGATCTCATTTGCCGTGAGACAGGCTCGCGGGATTTCAATCATTGTTCCAACCAGGTATTCAAATTTCATATTTTTCTCTTTCATGACTTCTTCGGCAACACGGTCAATGATTGCTTTCTGATTGTTGAATTCAGTCGCAATTCCAGTCAATGGTACCATGACTTCAGGGTAGACTTTTACACCTTCTCTGGTCAAATCGGCTGTGGCTTCAAAAATTGCTCGTGCCTGCATCTCGGTAATTTCAGGGTAAGCGATTCCCAGTCGACAGCCGCGATGTCCCAGCATGGGATTCAACTCATGCAGTGATTGAATTCGAGCTTTTAATTTATCTTCTGAAATACTTAGCTGCTTGCATAATTCTGCCACCTGTTTATCATCGAGATTCACAAACTCATGAAGCGGTGGATCCAACAAGCGGATCGTTACCGGAAGACCTGCCATGGCTTTAAGAATGCCGTAGAAATCTTTTCTCTGAAATGGCAGAAGCTTCATCACAGCCTTTCGTCGATCTGCTTCATTTTCCGCTACAATCATTTCACGCATAGCCATGATTCGTTCAGGATCAAAAAACATGTGCTCGGTACGACACAGACCGATACCCTCTGCGCCAAAGGCTCTTGCCTTTGCTGCATCTTCGGGGCGTTCTGCATTGGTGCGAATGCCAAGCTCTCGAACTTCATCCGCCCAGGTCATTAATTTCTGATAAAAGTTATTATGTTTCAGATCAGGCTCAACCAGGTTCAAATCTCCTTCATAAACCCGACCAATCGTTCCATTTAATGATATCCAATCACCTTCTTTGAGCAATTTTCCATTGACAGACAGTTGTCGTTTGCGTACATCAATTTGAAGTGCGCTACAGCCGACAATACAGCATTTTCCCCAACCACGGGCGACCAAAGCGGCGTGACTGGTCATTCCACCTTTCGCTGTTAAAATAGCAGCAGCAGCATGCATCCCATGAACGTCTTCCGGGGAAGTTTCATTTCGAACCAGAACTACAGTTTTACCCTGTTTTGCCCAGGTTTCAGCATCATCAGCCGTGAAAACGATCATTCCATTGGCGCCGCCAGGACCAGCCGGTAAACCTTTTGCTAATTCGTATGCTTTTTTCTCCGCTTCGGGATCAAGCATAGGATGAAGCAGTTCATCTAATTGGGAAGGTTTCACTCGTTTTAATGCTTCTACTTTATCGATCAATCCTCCTTCACACATTTCAACTGCCATTCGGACTGCTGCGGGACCGTTTCGTTTACCGGTTCTGGTTTGAAGCATCCATAACCGATCCTTTTGAATGGTAAACTCGATGTCCTGCATATCGGTGTAATGCAGTTCCAGCTTTTTCTGGATTCCATCCAATTGGTTGTACAATTGAGGCATTGCTTCTTCGAGACTCGACAGGTGTTGAGTATCTTCAGTCTTGCCGCTTTTGTTAATCGGATTCGGGGTTCGGATACCAGCAACCACATCTTCGCCCTGGGCATTTGTCAGCCATTCGCCATAAAACACATTCTCACCAGTTGCAGGATTGCGTGTAAATGCAACACCGGTAGCGCTGTCATCGCCCATATTTCCAAACACCATGGTCTGGACATTCACTGCGGTGCCCCATTCATCAGGAATACCTTCGATACGACGATAGGAGATGGCACGCTTTCCATTCCACGATTGAAAAACAGCCTTGATGCCGCCCCAGAGCTGGTCTTTGGGATCGTCAGGGAATTCCTTGCCCAATACTTGTTTGATTTTCGCTTTATAAATTTTTACCAGTTCTTTCAAATCTTCAGCGGTCAGTTCTGTATCGAGTTCAACGCCTCGATGCTCTTTCATCTTTTCTAATTCACGTTCAAGTTGTTCCCGAATTCCTTTACCCTCTTCTGGTTCAACGCCAGCCGCTTTTTCCATGACAACATCGGAATACATCGTAATTAAACGTCGGTAGGCATCATAAACGAATCTTTCATTATTAGTCTGCTTTATCAAAGCATTTATCGTTTTTGTCGTCAAACCAATATTTAATACCGTCTCCATCATTCCCGGCATTGACTGTCGAGCTCCAGATCGAACTGAAAATAACAACGGATTATCAGCATCACCAAATTTCGATCCCATTATCCGTTCAGTCTTTGTTACGGCTTCATCAACCTCTTGCTCTAATTTCGCCGGTATCGTTTTATTATTTTCATAATAATAACTACATACTTCTGTTGTGATTGTAAATCCTGGGGGAACGGATATTCCCAAGCTGCACATTTCTGCCAAATTGGCTCCTTTTCCACCAAGCAATTCTTTCATCGATGCATTGCCATCAACTTTTCCTTCTCCAAAAAAATACACGTACTGTTTACTCATCAATAATACTCCTCATCCTTCTTAGTTCACATTTATTCCATTTAATTGTTACCCACCCTGGTCAAGCCAGAACTAAAACAAATCTTGCTCTCAGAATAGAAATCACTCAGAAAAAAATTCCAATTTTTTAATTCTGAGAGATTTCAATTCTGAGAGCTAAAAAGTTATTGCTCTTTGGGCGAGAACTTAATTTTTAAGAAACTAATTTTACTGAATATCCACATTACTGCTCAACAGTGAGAAATAATCATCTTGATTTGACAGAACTTCAAGTGCCTTTTTAATCTCAGGCTGCCATCTAAACTCTACTTCATATTTGCCGGGGGTACCCCACAGTTTAGCAGCGATCTCGGTTTTCAGGTTCCATTTAATCAGGTCAAAATCTCTTTGAAAATCGTTTTCTTTTGCTTCAATAATAGAATTCTTAAATTGCTGAAATGAATGAGTAACATCCGCTGAAAATTTTTCTTTCTTCATTATTTTTTCTAATTCTTCAAGCTTCATCTCAGTGCGAGTTTTGTAAGTGAATTCTTTAGCTTGTAAAAACTTCTTGAACTCAGCGATCACTTCACTATCAACGGCAAAGTCGTCATCTATATTTTTATTGTCAGAAGCATATTCCAGGGCAAAATTAAAAAACATCGATTTCATGATAAGATTGGCAATTAAAGGAGATATCTTAAAAGATTCTACCTTGATGTCTGGCACAATCCCCCCACTACCATGCACTTTCCTTTTTGAAGCGGTATAATAATCTTGATCCGATGCTTCGTCAGTGGAATCTTTCTCAGGATCATATCCCCACAAAACATCTTTTGAACGAATAAAATCAGGCTTTTGAATGAGTCTGCCACTGGGAATATAATATTTGGCTGTCGTTATTTTGAGCGATGTCCCCTGTCTATCGAGTGGCACCACAGTCTGCACAAGTCCCTTGCCAAAGGTAGGTGCGCCAAGGATCAAGCCACGATCCAGATCCTGAACCGCACCAGCAACGATCTCCGCTGCTGAAGCGCTGTATTGGTCTACCAAAACAACCAACGGTTTATCACCCCAAATCGGTACTTCTTTCGAACGATATTCTACATTTGTTCCGGACGTACGTCCCCTGGTATAGACAATCATGTCACCTTTTTTAATAAAATTTTGCGCCACTTGAACAGCCGACTCCAGCAGTCCACCAGGATTACTTCTCAAGTCCAGAATCAAGCTCTCCATACCCTGGCTTTTTAGCACCGCAATTGAATCATGAACCTGTTTTCCGGCGAATCGCGAAAAATGCCCCAATCGAATATAGCCGACTTTATCTTTAATAAATCCGGCATAAGAAACATCACTGACTTTTATTTCAGCCCGAATGAGCCTGAATTCCAGTGTTTTTTCGTCACCAACTCTTTTGATCTTGATATTCACTTCTGTGCCTATTTTTCCTCGCAACCGTTGGGCAGTTTGGGTGATCGTTAATTTATCGGTCACTTTGCCATTAACTTCAATAATTTTATCTCCTTCACGAATACCCGCCCTGGCCGATGGTGTTCCCTCGAAAGGGGGTTCAACGACCGTTGGCCAGCCTTCCCGTTTTGCAATACGCATCCCAACACCACCGTATTTGCCTTTCGTCAAAATTTGAAGCTCACTATTGCCTTCCTGTTCAATAAATACGGTGTATGGATCGAGATTTTCCAACATGCCATTGATTCCGGACTTCATAAATTTTTCGGGATCAACTTCTTCCACGTATCGAGTGGCGATCTCTTCATACACCTTACTAAATAATTTTAAATTTTTATCGATCTCAAAATAATAATCTGGTTTTGAAACATTAGTCTCCCTGGCTACCCACCCGCCAAAGATAACTGCAAAAGCAATTAATGTCAATACCAGCGCATAAGATAGATATTGTTTTTTATTCGTCATCGTTACCTCCTCAAAAAATGAATTAAACACTTCAACATTTGTTATTCAAAATTCAACATTCGTTATTCGATATTCATTATTATTCGTTCAACCTGCCCCCATATTTTGCCGGCAATCGAATCAATAGTTCTTGTACCATTAATGACATAAAATCGTTCCGACTCTTGCTCAGCAATTTTTAAATACCCGATACGCACTTTTTCAAAAAAGGTTCGATTTTGATCCTCGATGCGGTCTAATTTTTTATTCATCAGTTTTTTTCTGCGTTCCATCTCATCGACATCGATATCGATCAAAAATGATAAGTCTGGCTTGATGCCATTGGTCGCAAAATGGTTGATTTGATGGATAATTTTAAGGTCAATATCTCGACCATACCCTTGATAGGCAGTGGAAGAATCATAATATCGATCACTGATAACCAACCGTCCCTGTTCAAGTGAAGGAATGATCTTTTCTTTTACCAGTTGCGCTCTCGCTGCTGAATACAAGAGATATTCAGTAATCGGACTCATGATCTCCTTTTCTTTTGTTAAAAGCGTATCTCGAATCTTCTCTGCAATAACTGTACCCCCTGGCTCCCTGAGCAGGTTAAAAGGAACCTTTTTTGCTTCAAGAGTGGTTATCAATCGATCAATTTGAACCGACTTCCCGCAGCGGTCAATTCCCTCAAATGTAATTAATTTCCCGGTCATTGTGTATTTTCGACGATTGTTTTCATCCTTCAATTCGTTATTATAATTTTATATTGTAGGGCGTTGGGCCCCATTGCCGTCAGTTTAAGAAAAAATATGGGTTAGGTCATTGACAATTGTCAACGAATCAAATAATACTAATTTCCTTAAACTGACGGATATGCGCTGCGCTCCACACCCTACGCGCTACGCCCCACGCTCTACAAAATCATTTTTTCCGTAATACGTGCTTCAAAACAAACAAAAGATTTTACCTCCACAGGGACTATACTTTCATAAACTTCCACCGCCCGCCTTTAAACCGCCAATAATTAGCAACTAATCTTAAGGTTTCGTCCAACAAGTGAACCGACCATAATCCGACTAACGCTAGGCTGGTATTGAATGCGAGAACCCAATTCAAGCAGACTTCCAGAAAAAATACTCCAATGATGGTCATGTACATCAGCCATTTCAGATCGCCCGCCCCTCGCAGGTTTCCGATTATCACATTATCTACGGCTTTTGGTACCTGCACAAATGCAAAAATAGTCATCGCATGAACGCCAATGGCGATTACTGCTCGTTCTGGTGTAAATAAATAAAGTATGGATTTTGAAAAGATGACCATTGTCATTGCAATGGCAAACGAAAAGATAAAACCAACCCATCCAGCGGTTCGGGCTGTTCGCTCGGCTAATTTCTGTTTTTCAGCGCCGAGATTTTTTCCCATTAAAGTCATCGCTGTCAGGCTAAAACCGAGATACGCCATTGAAAGAATATTTTGTATTCTGTTTAAGATGATATGCGCTGCTAAATACTTCTCTCCCAGCCGGGCGGCATATATCGAAACGATTAATAATCCCAAAGCCCAGACCAGTTGTTCAACTGTAGTCGGGATGCCAGCTTTTAAAAGTCGCTTAAAAGTTTTGAAATTGGGCCTGGTTAGTTCTTTAAATGAAAGAAACAGCACTGATTTTCTGGTTCGCAAAATATATAGCGTAACCAAAAAACCCACAGAATGTGAAATACCCAGTGCAATAGCTGCGCCTTCCACTTCCCAGCGGGGAAAGCCAAACCAGCCAAAAATGAATAAAGGCGCTAATATCAAATTCAATCCATTGATACTGACGTTAACAATCATGGAAAGATGTGTATCGCCAGCCCCTCGAATAATTCCTACAGCCGTGAAATTGGTGATAATAATAGGAGCAAACATAGCAACGATCCGAAGATAACTGCTCCCGGCACGCTGTGCTTCAATCGAACCGCCCTCTTCAATTAACTTGAATAAATGCACACCACCGAAATACCAAACGATTGCAAAAACAAAAGAGATGACGATACTGATCATTACAGCCTGTCCAAATACATGATTGGCTTCTCTTCTTTCTTCAGCGCCAATATGGCGGGCAACAATCAAAGAACTTCCGACAATGAAAGTAATTAAAATCGTCAAAAAGGCAATAACGACCTGAATTGCCAGACCCTGCCCGGCAAAAGCGCCAGTGCTAATTCTACCAATAAAAATCGCTTCGATGGTAAACATGATGGTCTGGGACGACAAATCAATAACCGCCGGCAGCGAAGTTTTTAAGATATTTTTTAATGGCGATCCGTGTCCCAAATTCTCTCTCGGTTGGTTGATCTATTTTAATTT
>CBFDBN010000194.1:0-7335 GCA_965603055.1 uncultured bacterium
TCATTAACTACGGTTACACTACTATAAACAGCATCCAAACCACAAGTTGTCCAGGAACTCCAGTCGTCATCAATATAAGTAATTGCCCTGGCATTAACAGACGTTTGAGCAGAGCGATATTGGTGATTTTTATCAAAATAATTATTAAGAAGGTCAGTTTCATTGCCAGAGGCTAAGGTAGATGCGGTAAGTCTTCCGATCCAGATTTCGGGCTCGACAGAACCAGTGTGGCTTTCAAATATGCTGTCAGCGCCATCAACAAAACTCTTGCTTGTCGAGTCATATTTCTTTGTATCAGACCAGGTTCCGTTTAAATCCATATAGTAGAGATCGCAGGGAAATTCCTCATATTCAATAGTTGTGCCTCCATCCCAGGATTCAATAATTTGAAACCAGGGGACGGGTAGCTCACCAACCAGGACAGCGCCAAAAAGATTGGCTTCACCCTGCAAAATTGATCGGATATCTTGAGGATTGCCGCCACTGGTTGTAACAAGTATAACTTCATAATTTTGACTTTCGAGATCGATGATATATTGATTGATTTGTCCCTGGATACTGGTGTGAATCGAGGAATTCACAATGACCAGCACCTTATCTTTGGTCGTAAGTAATGACTGGTAAATACGATTTGATTGAAATGGAGTTACCGCAATTTTATCTTTCCATTCCTGGTATGAAATCGGTTTAGAACCAGTTGGATCAGTCCAGCGTGTGACAGTTACATTGCGATAAAGATCTTCAACATCACTCTCATTCGTTTGTGCAAAAAGGTAAGAAAAACTCAACACGAGGCACAATATAACTGGTAAACTCGATAGTTTTGACAGTGATTTAATCATGACATCTCTCCTTGATAATTTTATTATTAGAAGGATGCGATTCAAAGGTGCAGGGCTCGTTTGTGTACAAAACAGTGGAATAAATATTTAAAGAATAACAGCAGCAAAATCAAAATTGCTATAGTGTGAACTTTTAGTCATTATAATAAATAAAATTTAAAAAATCAAGGTAAAAAATTTTTGTTAATAAACTACATAATTGTGATAAATATCATCAATTATTATTAAAATAATGTTATATTTCGACAAGTGACAATTTCAAAAATGAGTTAACTCGTATAATTCTTTTTTATTTCAAAGTTACATAACTATCATTAAATATAGGTAATTACACAATTAATAATTTTGGTCTAAAAGCATTTCATAAAATTTAAAAATTTATTATTTACAGGAGGTAAAAAAAATATCTTGACATTTGTAATTTTTTCCCCTACTTTTAGGTAAAACAAACGAAACCAAATAGTTTGTTGCAATTTATAGCGTTCAGCAGAAAAGTAAATTGAAAGACAATGTCGTTTTTACTGACCGGTCGCTTAGAGCGACCGATCAGTAAAATATAACTCAATTAATCTATATATAAAAAAAAGGAAAAAAATACAAACTAATATGCGCTTTTATTTATTGAATTCAGGGAGTGGGATAAAATAGTTGCCGGACATTTTAATTCTTACCAATAATGATAAATAGTAGGTTAGGAGTGTTATCGTAACTTAATTTATCCCGCCCCCTTAACATCTTAGTTTGGGGAGATATGAGCCATGAAAAAAGAAAATATTTTAATTCGTTATCTACGAACTGCAAGCATATTGGTTTTTATATCAATCTTATATGCTTCGGTTTTATCAGGTCAAACTAATGACTCAAAGGAACAATTTTTACCATCGAAACAAAAAATTTCTGACAATCCATTGTTGAGATTGCCGGCTGACAAAAAAAATTGGCAGCCGATCCCTTCACCGAAATTTGAAAAACGGACTGGAAAAATATCTTCCAGCCAGACTCGTTCTGTTATCGAATATGATATTTTGACAAAGACTGTTAATCGATCTGAATATGTTCAAATTGAAGCTCCTGCGACGATGTCTCAAAGTACCCCGCAATCATTCGGAATCTTTGATCCAGGCGAACAAATCGAAACTATTTTTACACCGGACAATCGAATAAAAATTTCTCCCACAGTTGATTTTCCCTGGCGAACTATTTGTAAATTATACATTACCTTTCCCGACGGAAACCATTATGTGGGATCAGGTGTGTTGATCAGTCTGAGTGATAGTATTGGTTTTCATTGTTTAACAGCAGCCCACTGTGTTTATCGAGCTGAATATGGCGGTTATGCATCAACAGTGGAAGTTATCCCGGGACTTGATAATGACTATACCCCTTTTTATAGCGCCTGGGCGGCCAAAATAAAGGTTCCAGAAGCCTGGACTACGAATTCGTCGCCAGAATACGACTGGGCATGCCTGACGTTGGATCGACAGATTGGAAATTTCACTGGATGGATGAGTATTTACACGACGCCTGAATTGAAGTGGTATCAAAGAATTTTCCATGGCGCCGGTTATCCCACCGACCGTGACTTTGGACTTTGTCAATATTATCACAGCGATTCTGGCAAGAGTGCTGATAATAATATTCTCTTGTATAAAATTGATGCCACTGCGGGTCAGGACGGCATGCCTGTCTGGACAATGGATGGCAATACCCGGCGCATCGTTTCAATTCATATCGGTGACGATGACGGTTCTGGCAACAATTATGGCTTGCTGATAAATGCAGAAAAATTTAACCAGTTGGATCAATGGATTCAAGATGATTTACCGCCAACCGATCACCCTGATTTAGTCGATGATGGTCCAAAATGGTCGAACTTTTCTCCCGGCGTTGCCGTTCGCGGCTTTCATAAGTTCTCGGTCTGGAATGACATCAGGAATATTGGTACAGCGAAATCTGGCTCTTTAACCGTTGCTTATTATGCTTCAACAGACGCGGCGATTAACGCAAGCAGTGATTTTTTGATTGGTACGACAAAAATTGGCTCCCTTCCGGCATTCTCCTGGCGAGACTCCAAATGGATAGGAATTTTTCCAGAGGCAATACCGGCTGGTGAATATTATATTGGCTGGATTATTGATCCAGAAAATCGAGTGAATGAATTTGATGAAACAAATAACACGGCACTCATTGTTTCTAAAAAATTGGTTGTTAGAGATCCATACATCGAAATAGTAACCCCAAATGGCGGCGAAGTATTTGCCATCGGCGAACAAAATACGATTCAGTGGATTACTGCCGGTGGTTCTGGGAACGTAACCCTTGATGTCACCTTTGACAATGGTGCGAACTGGCAGAACCTGGTTACAAATTTACCCGACAGCCAATACTATCAATGGATGATACCGGCCTCCCAGCCGATATCTTTCTGTTGTTTGATTCGAATAACCGACACATTTAAAAATCTTACCGACTCCAGCGATGCAATTTTTGTTGTAGAAACACGCCCCACCATTCCCGGCATTCCCCAGGATGAAGGTGAATTTACGAACAAAGGTGAGCTGTTATTCAACTGGACCGGCTCAAATGATGCTGAGACTGGAATCGCTGGCTACAACATTCAGGTCGGAACCAGCCCGGGAAGTAACGATATTGCGGATACGTTGGTCACGGATCAAATGTCTTATGTTGCCAGGGGATCGCATAACCAGACAGCTTATGCCAGGGTACGAGCAAAAAACGGTGCCGGCCTTTTCAGCCATTGGTCCGCTGCGAGCAATGGGATTTTAATCGATCTCACTCCACCAATCGTGCAAGGAGGTCCTGTCGATGAAGGAGAATTCAGTGGGTCGGATAGCGTGCTGTTTAAATGGAATGCAGCAGTGGATGAGGAAAGTGGAGTTATAATGAACTATAAACTGCAGGTCGGAACAGCGATTGACTCCAGTGATGTATTTAACAAATGGATTAACCGAAAATTGCAATACAAAGTCGCCGGAAAACATGGGCAAACATTGTACGCTCGAATTAAAGTGCACAATGCTGCAGTTGGTATAAGCGATTGGTCAGATTGGAGTGATGGAATTATAATCGACACAACCCCCCCGGGTGATCCCAGCAAGCCATATTCCGAAGGTTTAGTTGTTAATTATATTGATGTCCCATTCAATTGGGATCAGGCGTCTGATAGTATTAGCGGAATTATTGATTATCGCTTAAAAGTGATTGACCTTAATGCTTCTAATGAAGTGATTTTTGATGAATGGGTAGGAAACGTAACTGAGTATCTTGTTTCTGCCGAGGATGGACAGCGTCTCGTAGCAACTGTACTGGCAAAGAATGGCGCTGGCCTGGTTAGTTCCGAATCACTGGCAAGTGAACCAGTCCAGGTTCAGCAAACGCATATTCAATTAGCATTGATCGAATATAGCCCGACTTATCCCTCTGATGATTGGTCCAATGCGATTGATAATGATATTATTGGCTGGGATGGTACGGTATCGGCTTTTACGAACCATCTACCAAAACCTTACGCGATATTTGGTGCCTTGAGCGGCAGTACGTTTAATATTGATAGAATTAAATTGTTGACAGATACTGGCGTGGGTTATGCAAAACGCTGGTTGACTCATTTTCGATTGTTATATTCATTATCCGGAATAAATGAAGAAGATTTTAGCTTGCTGTTAGAGGCGGATAAACATGGGGGTGATTTGGAAGAATATACATTTCCGGATCAAAAAGTTAAATATTTAAAACTGATTTTGGACAATCCCGATCAAGCAGCCGAAAAATATGCTCAGTTGGGTGAATTCCAGGTATATGGTCGCCAGGAATTCGTTCAAACGGAAAAGGCAGATATTGTGCTGGTCTCGGGAAGCACGACACATCCAAATGACGATTGGTCCAATGCAATTGATAACGATATTGAAGGCTGGGACGGAACAGTAAGTGCAATTGCTGTTGGCGTTGTGTCGAATGCAATTTTTGCCTTTCCAGATTCATCGGTAAAACAAATCACAAAAATTCGATTACTCAGCGATACCGGGATGGGATTCGAATATCGATGGATTAAGGAATTTAAAATCGAAATTTCAACAACAGGCACTCAAGAGGAAGATTTTCACCCGGTACTTGACGGTCAAAAAAGTGTTGGCGGTTGGGAAAGCTATTATTTTGTGCCAGTCGAGGCAAAATATGTAAAAATTAATAAAGTGCTGCCCAATGGTTACCTGTCTAAATATGTTCAAATCGGGGAGATAGAAATTTTTACTGTGAAATCTGTATTCAAGTCGAACTTTGAAATAGTCAGCAATTTTGACCAGGGACAGGAGCTAATAAGTGAGGTAGAACCTCCTCAATCGTACAATTTACAACAGAATTATCCCAATCCATTCAATCCAGAAACAACGATCCGTTTTCAAATACCCGGTGAAGGGCAGGTAAATTTGAAAATTTACAACATGAGGGGACAGGAAATCACCACACTTGTTGATGGACAGTTATCGGCGGGTTATCATTCCATTATGTGGAATGGACGAGATAATCACGGTAAAAAAGTTCCCAGCGGAATGTATCTCTACCAGTTCCGAGCAGGGAAATATAGTGTGACGAAGAAAATGGTGTTGTTGGAATAAGTTAAGTTAATGGATTAATAGATACTCATTTTAGCTAAGAACAATAAAATTTTAATGGTTCAATTTGAAAGAAGTTGGGCTTTAATTTGAATCGATATAAAAATTTGAAAAGAAGGTAATTTACAGATTCCATCGCTCAGAGCGATGGAATCTGTATGTTTAACATAATGACTCTGGATATGTCAATAACTTTTATATTATTTTATTTTCAATAATTTTTTTTCTTTCAATCATCATATTCTTTAAATCCACTATTTCTTTTTCTATTTCATCAAGTTTTTTCATTACCTGATCGAATTTTTTATTTAACCTATCATCAGCTTCTAAAAATTCCTTTTCCATTATGACTTTACCTCTATTTTAATAGCCTATTATTGGTTAAGTTAGGCTTATAACATCTGCAACACAATCAACGTCAAATCATCATACTGACTTTCTCCCTGGGTAAACCGGATCATCTCCTCATAAATATAATTTCGTAACTGTTCTGCTGAACGGTAGGGGTACTGGACAATAATATCCAGCAGTTTTTGTTCACCAAATTCTTCGAGCTGTGGATTTAACGCTTCTGTAATGCCGTCCGTATAAAAGACCAATGTATCCCCGGGAGAAAGCTTCATTTTGGTTTGATTATATTCAAAATCCGGTTTCACGCCGATCACCAAGCCGCCATTGGTTAAATTACAATACTGTCCACTTCGTTTTTTAATAATTGGGTAATTGTGCCCGGCATTGGTAAATGTAAATGTCAATTTTTTAGAATCAAGAATTCCATAAAAGAAAGTGGCAAATTTTTCGGATGAAGTCGTATTGGTAATTTGGTTATTTATTTGGTTCATCACTCCTGCTGGCTCAGGGAACTGCCAAACAGAGGCGCGCAGCGTCGCCTGTAAATTTGACATCAACATGGCGCCGGGAATCCCTTTGCCGGAAATATCCCCAATGGCGATACCGATATGATGATCATCCAGTTGAATAAAGTCGTAATAATCACCGCCGACTTCTTTTGATGGAATGTTCATGGCAGAAATTTCAAAATTCTTTCCTTTTGGGATCAGGTAAGGAAGCAGCATTTTCTGGATTTCACGGGCTACAGAAATTTCTTTTTCGATGTGCTGCTTTTCTAATTTTGCCTGGTAGAGATCGATATTTTCCAGGGCGATGGCAATCTGGTCAGAAAGAACGTTTAACAACCTGGCATCTTCAGCAGAAAAAGAGGTCCGCGTCAGTTTATTTCCCAGGCAAAGGATTCCGTTCAAATCACCCCGGTGGGCAAGGGGGATTAACAAATAACAGTTCAATTTATTCAGCAATTCAGTTTCTTCGTTTTCTGAAATGCGAGAAATAATCTCATCATAACCAATCAGTTTATCCACATTTCGTAGCAGGTGAATGAATTCCCCGTTTCGTGAAAACTTATATAGCTTTGTTTTCTCATTATGTTCACAACTGACTTCAAAGTCACCGGCTTTATTTTCGATGATGAGATGAACATTCTCAAGCATCATGCTTTCAGTTAATGTGGTGGTAATTTTTTCTTTTAATTTTTCTAAATCCATAATCGTGAGGATATCATGACTCAGCACCTGTAGAAGATGATCATAATCTGATTTATCCCTGCCAAACAATTGATCGATAACATACCGGGTGCCGGAGATCGCCGGTTGAAATAGAATGACAGCAAAAATTATAAACAGAACTTCCAGGATGGGCAAATCGAATCCTATAGCGGCAGCCGTAATTTTTTTTGATTGATCATAAATGACTAAATAGATTCCCAATAACAGACCAGTACAGATCGAAAAAAGAAATCTTCGGCTGATACTCTGGCTGATGTCAAGAAATTGATATTTAATAAT
>CBFDBN010000195.1:0-7258 GCA_965603055.1 uncultured bacterium
CCAGGTTTTATCAAGTATCCAGTATGGTCCAAAAATCTCATAACAAGACTGTAAATTATTACATGCCTCAAAAATACAAAAAAATCATCTCTGCCAGTCGAAGAATCGATATGGTGGGTAATGCGCCAGATCAGTTTGTTGAGATTTTGAATCAAAAATGCCCACCAGAATCGGTTCACACCCTGGTGATCTGGACCAAGAATGCAGAAAATTTATTTGCGTACTGCCCACTATTTGAAACTGTAAAGAAATATGATCAACTTTTTTTTCATTATACGGTTACCGGCATGGGGGGAACAATGTTAGAGCCAAGGGTTCCTTTGCCAGAACAAGGAATGAGCTTTCTGTCGAAGCTGGTGGAATTGGCTGGTGATCCCCGTCGCATACGTTTCCGATTCGATCCCATTGTTAATCTCCGAATGCCTGATGGTTCAACCTACTGTAATTTGCCCTGGTTTGAAAAATTAGCTCCTCAAGTGAAAGCATCGGGGATAACGGACATATCCATTAGCTGGATGTCTGAATATCGAAAAGTGTTGTCAAGATTAAAGCGGGCTGGTATCTCTGCCCTGGAAGTAACTCCTGAACTCTGGCAGAAGCAATATGAAACAATAATGGAAACAGCTTCAAAATATAATTTTATCACACACGGCTGCTGCGTTCCAGGAATGCCTCGTTCACGCTGTATTGATGGTGAATTATTAACGGTGCTTCATCCACACAAAGAGTCATGTTCGGTACGAAAAGCAAAAGGACAGCGTACCCAGTGTGGCTGTACGGAAAGCTGGGATATTGGCTGGTATCATCACTGTTACCACGGGTGTCGTTATTGTTATGCCAATCCAGAACCGATTCCTTAAATGATATCCTTGAAACCTTTCAAAGATTGCTAACCTTTGAAAGGTTTTCTCTCGAGAAAGGGTTTGACCTGCTAATCGCTTATATTTTTAATATTCAAAAAAGTTTTACTTGATTCTAATATTAAATTTTATTATCTTTACCGAAGTTCTTTTTTTTTAAGGCATCAATTCAATGATGCCTTTTTATCAATTTAGTGTAGAACAAAATGCCATTTTGTCCAACAATTCATTCGGCAGGATTTAGAAAAATATGGATATAAAGTCCTTTAATGCAAGAATGGACGACTATCGAGAACTTATTAATTATAGATTGAATCATGTTGTTACGAAACAATCTCCTGTTTCTTTTTATGAACCAGTCCGATATGTTTTAGATGGCGGCGGTAAACGGATTCGTCCGATTCTGGTTATTCTTTCCTGTAAAACGGTTGGAGGTAACGAGGAAGATTGTTTTAATGCTGCTGTTGCGGTAGAAATTTTACATAATTTCACCCTGGTTCATGACGATATCATGGATAATGACGATCTCCGGAGAAGCAGGGAAACCGTTCATAAAAAGTGGGACGAGGCAACCGCTATTCTTGCCGGGGATGGTTTGGTCGCTTTAGCCTATCACTATCTTTTGAAAACGGAAACAGATGAAATAAAAAAAATAGCGGATATATTTACAACAGGTATAATCGATTTGTGTGAGGGTCAGGCGCTGGATAAAGAGTTTGAGCATCGGTTTGATATCGATCTCGATCAATATATGTTGATGATTGAAAAAAAGACAGCTCGACTTTTGATGATTTCATCGGAGATTGGAGCGATTATTGGTGGCAGCAATAACAAGCAAAGAGAATTATTGAGTGCATTTTCACGTCAATTAGGAAACGCTTTTCAAATCCAGGACGACCTTCTGGATATGGAAACAACGTCGGGCAAGACTTTTGGCAGCGATATTAGACAGAAGAAAAGGACAATTCTTTTTGTTCATGCCATTAATCATGCAAATCAAAAAATAAAAAAACAACTCTGGAACATTGTAGATCAATCCGAAGTTACCGATGAAGATATTCTAAAGGTTCGTGATCTGTTTGAAGCAAGTGGGACATTAAAATTTGCTCGTCAGGAGGTTGACTCAAGAATCTATCAAGCCCAGACGGTTTTAGACCAATTAGCGCCATCAAAATCCCGCGATGATTTGTATTTGTTATTAAGATGGATTCTGGAGAGAAAGTCATAATATGGATTTTTTACCTGAAGTCCTGATAATTTCCTTAATCGCCGGTATCATATCGATCGATACGGCTTCTGGCTGGCAGGTGATGATTTCTCAGCCAGTGGTTTCCTGTCCAATAATTGGATTGATTTTTGGATATCCAGAACTCGGACTATGGATGGGGATGTTGTTAGAACTGCCCTGGTTGATCAATATTCCCCTGGGAGGAACTCATGGATCGGAAGGTAACCTTGGCGCTGTTGTCGCAATGGCATTGAGCATTTATTTCAAATCGCGAGAAGTCAACACTGAAAACATCATTATAATTATTTCGATCATGTACAGTTTGGTCATTAGCCGTGGCGGGGCTTACCTGGTTGAATATGTACGTCGGGCAAATTTGGCGCTGATTCACGCCGCAGACAGGGCAGCTTCTCAAGGTGACTTAAAAAGAATTACCTGGCTAAATTATCTCGGTGTGATCTATTCATTTTTGCTGGGATCTTTCCTGGTTGGTATTGGATTTTCGATTGGGGCGGTCGTTTTAAAACCGTTAGCCGCTTTTATTCATCCAGAGTTTAACTTTGCTTTTGGAATGGCAAAGTATGGATTGCTTGGATTAGGGATTGGCGCAGTGGCAACGCTCTTTATAAATCGGGAAACCAGATGGTTCGTTGTAATTCCTTTTTTAATCGGTGTTGTGATTTTTATTTTTATTTCAATTTTTAATTAGTGTTGCCCGAAAAGCAATTTTTCGCAAACAAGATTGTTTGCGTTACAGGATGGACAGAGATTAATTAACTTATTCAAGCGGGTCAGCAGAACAATTTTACCAGATTTTTCTATGGGTCAAATCAGAAAACGAGATCTCTTGAAGGTCCTATTACGCTCATTCTATATTCAGAGTACCTGGAACTCTGAACGTCTCCTGGGATTGGGATTTTGTTTTTGTCTAATCCCGATTGCTCGAAGATTATTTAAAAACAAAGAAGAGCTAATCGATTTCTTGCAGCGACATCTAGGTTTTTTTAATTCGCACCCATACTTGGCGACTTACGCATTAGGCGCTATTGCAAATATCGAGGAACAGGCTTATGTAAAAAAGTGGGGAGACAAAAGACCAATCACTGTTTTCAAAACGCGTGTTATTGGTCCCCTGGGGGCTCTTGGCGATGCATTGTTCTGGCAACTATTTAGACCGATATTGGGTATTGTGGGGATTGTACTGCTATCTGTCATTGGTACCTGGGGAGCTGCCCTCTATTTATTAGCATATAATGCCTTTCATTTTGGGATCAGAGTCAAGGGATTGATCGATAGTTATTCAAAGGGCTTTGATATTGTCAGGGATATTTCCATGCGAAGAACACAAAAGTATTTTCGCATTATAAAATATTTGTTTGCATCTGTGCTGGGATTGGGATTAGCCATAATCATGAACAATTTGGTTTATGAGCCTGGTTCCTGGAAAGGTTTGTTGGTGTTTGGTATTTCGCTGGTCGTTTCATTTCTACTGGTGCGCCGCCAAAAGATTAATATCGATTTGTTGATTATTATTATTGTTTGCAGTTCAATTATATTGGGATTGGTAATTTAAAGTGATTGTAAAAAAAGTGAAAATTTTAAATTCAATGGGAGTTCATGCCCGACCAGCAGCACAATTTGTAAAGATCGCATCCCGGTTCAAGTCGGATGTTTATATTTCTAAAAATAATCGTGAAGTTAACGGCAAGAGCATTATGGGCGTTATGATGTTAGCTGCTGAAATGGGCAGCGAATTGATGCTCAAGGTTGATGGTAAGGATCAAAACCGTGCTATGGAAGCATTGGTTGAATTAGTTAATAATAAATTCAATGAAGAATAAATAAAGCATGCATAAGGATCTGAAAAACTCTAAACGAATGGTGAGATTGAAAGGGATTGCTGCATCGCCGGGAATTGTTATCGGCAAGGTTTTTGCATTGACTGGGGATGTGGTAAAAGTTGAAGAGAGAAATATTTCGCCAGATGAAATTTCCCGTGAGATTCAGAAATTCAAGCAAGCCGTTGAATTAACACGAAAAGAATTAATTCATATTCAAGATCAGGCAAAGCAAAGAGTAGGCAAGGAAGGGGAACAGATTTTTGACGCACACCAGATGCTCCTCAATGACAGTGAGATCAACGAGGAAACGATAAATAGAATTCAAAACGATTGTAAAAACGCCGACTTTGCTTATTACCAGGTCATGCAAAAATTTCAGAAATCCCTGGAAAAGGTCGATAATGAATATTTTATGGGTCGTGTAGTTGATATTCGAGATGTGAAACGCCGTTTAATTCGAAATATCCAGGGAAAAGAACCGCAATATTTAAATGGACTGACCAATCCAGCCATTATTGTTGCTCGTGATTTGACTCCATCGGATACGGTTTTATTTGATCGACAAAAAGTATTGGCGTTTGCAACTGACAGAGGTGGAAAAACTTCACATGCTGCAATTATGGCGCGTTCATTGGAAATACCATCGGTCGTGGGTCTTAAAAAAATCACGAATTTAGTCGAGACCGGTGATACTATCATTATTGACGGGTGTGAAGGATTTGTTTTAGTCAACCCGAACTCCTCTGAAATCAATAAATACATAAAATTGAGGGATCAATATCTTGAAATTACAAAGGAACTTTCAAAATTTCGGGATCTTCCCTGTCGAACTTTAGATGGCAAAGATGTTGAATTATCTGCCAACCTTGAATTCCCCAATGAAATCAACTCGATCATCACTTATGGCGCCAGGGGAATTGGACTATTTCGAACCGAAAATCTTTATTTAACGAAAAAGGAATTACCAACTGAACAAGAACAATTTGATGAGTATTATACAGTTGCTGAAAAAATAAGTCCCTATCCTGTCATCATAAGAACCCTGGATATTGGGGGGGATAAAAAGTCACCAGGGCTGGAGATTCCAGAGGAAGACAATCCATTCTTAGGCTGGCGAGCGATTCGCCTCTGCCTCGAAAAAGAAGACCTGTTCAAAACACAATTACGTGCAATACTACGAGCCAGTGTTATGGGAAATGTAAAAATTATGTTTCCGATGATCTCATGCCTGGAAGAAATTTTTCGAGCGAAAGAGATGCTTGATCAGGTGAAAAACGACTTGAAAGCGAAGAAGATTCCGTATGATGAAAATATTGAAATTGGTGTGATGATAGAAATTCCCTCTGCGGCAATTATGGCCGATGTTATTGCCGAGGAAGTTGACTTCTTAAGTATTGGTACCAACGATTTGATCCAGTATACGCTGGCAGTGGATCGCAGCAATGTCAGGGTCGCGAATCTTTATAAACGGTTGCCGCCATCGGTATTAAGAATTGTCCGAAGTGTAGCTGATGCGGGACACAGTAAAGGCGTATGGGTTGGCATGTGTGGAGAAATGGCGGCAGACCCGATGGCAACCTTAATTTTGCTCGGAGTTGATCTTGATGAATTGAGTGTCAGTCCATCGATGCTGCCTGAAGTGAAGAAAATTATTCGTACGGTCACTTTTGAAGACGCTGAGAAAATTGCTGAAAAAGCTTTGCAGATGAAAACATCAGAGCAGATTGAAACCTATATTCGAAATGTTATGGCAACACGATACAAGCTAAAAATAAATTAATTACAGGAGAGCTTTACGCAAAATATTATGATTGCTCATATTAATTTCCAGAAAATTGATCGCTCAAATATGCTCCAATTGTTGACTGTCTTTCCGCAACAGTTTCGAAAGGCACGGCAAATTGGCGAAACCTTTAAACCAGATATTGATAGTAATGATGTCAACAATATTGTTTTTGCTGGAATGGGCGGATCAGCCATTGGCGGTGATTTGATTATTTCGTGTCTTAATCATCAATTAAAAATACCAGCTTTAGTGAACCGAAACTATTTTTTGCCCAATTTTGTAGATCATTCGTCTTTGGTCATTGTATCCAGCTTTTCTGGCAATACAGAGGAATCTTTAAGCTGTTATGAAGACGCTAAAACAAAAAATACGAAAATTATTTGTGTTACTTCCGGTGGAAAATTAGCCGAACAGGCGAATAAAGATGGCGTTCCATTAATCCGTATACCCGGCGGAATACCGCCTCGAACAGCACTGGGTTACCTATCTATTCCATTGCTGGTGTTATTGTCACGATCGGATTTTGCAAATTTAACCAGCGATGATTTTGATGAAACTCAAAAGCTTCTTGAACAAAAAGAACAATTATACTCCCCTGAAGCGCCGGCAAATGATGCTTTAAATTTAGCAAATCAGCTTAAAAATAAAATCCCGATCCTGTACAGCTCAGCCGATTTTCTATCCGTGGTCCCTGTTCGGTGGAAAGGACAATTTTCAGAAAATGCAAAAGTACTGGCATTCTACAACGTTTTTCCGGAACTCAATCACAATGAGATTGTAGGATGGGAAAGATTGCCAGATATGCTGGCAAATCTTCAGATCATCTACTTCCGTGATCGAGAAGATTATATCAAAAATCAAACAAGAATGAATATTACACAGGGGATACTTGAAAAAGTAACTGCTCCAATCATTGAGCGGTTTACTGAAGGGAACTCAAGATTAGCCCGTTTGTTCTCTTTGATTTACCTGGGGGATTGGGTGAGTTTTTACCTGGCAGCAATTAACAGCATCGATCCAACCCCGGTCGAGAAAATTCAAATCTTGAAGGATCAGTTAACTTCCGAAAATGAATAATCTTAATGCGCAACAACTGTTAGTCTCCCTGGCGCAAAGAATCAGGAAGAAGATATCTACATTTTCAATAGCTCTGCTTTTGCATTAACCAGGTTAGTAACAGGTCAATTAGATGCTTATATTGATATTGCCGGGAGGATTGTGGACGATGGGAAGATAAATACTCATCTCCTGCAAATTTCAAACCAGGATCAAGTGATGGGATTATTTGCTTATGATATTGCCGCGGCATACCTCATCGCAAAGGAAAGCCACTGTGTTATCTCTGATTCCAGGGGCGAACCGCTGGATAATAAATCCCTGATCAGCAAAAATATACTCTCCTGCGTTGCTGCCAGTAATTTAGAATTACATCAAAAAATAATAAACTGGCTTGAAAAAATTGTCTAAAATAGAAAGTGACTAAAGTTTGAAGTAAACCAGGGTTCCGATGCAGCATAAAATTTTTAGCTCACTTTAGTCACTT
>CBFDBN010000196.1:0-7252 GCA_965603055.1 uncultured bacterium
AGATGAGTTTAGTTCCGATCCAATTATTTTTAAACCGTTAACTGAATCTGAAGTCGGTCCATATTCAGATACGAATGTCACTAACATTGAAAATGAATCAGTAGATACACCCATAACATATTCATTATTTCAGAATTATCCAAATCCATTTAATTCTGGTACACAACTTCAAATTAGCATACCAACGATTGGTAATTATACACTTAGGGTCTATAATCAATTAGGTCAGGTAGTTGCAACTCTTTTAAATGGTCAAGTTACAACTGGTACTCACACATTTAATTTTGAGGCGTCAGGATTAGCTTCAGGTGTGTATTTCTATAATTTTAGTGGAGACAATTTTAGCCAAATAAGGAAAATGATTCTGTTGAAATGATCTGTATTAATTCGGCAATTTGTTGAATTAGTTAGTGTCTGTCTGAAAAGTGTTGTTATCTGTAATGCAAGCCATCCTTCGGCTGATCAATTAATAATAAGGTCTGCCGAAGGAAGACATCCTGCTTGTAAAAAATTTTATTGGTAATACTATGACCGAATATTAAACCAGGTTACGTTAATCATACACAAAACCAACGAGGTATCAAATGGAAATTTCACTGAACAACAAAGTTGCTATTATTACTGGAAGTATTCAGGGAATAGGAAAAGCTACGGCAGAAATGCTGGCAGTCAATGGCGCATCGGTTGTCATTAATAACCATATAGATGAGGAAAAATTGGAAACCGTAGCAGAAGAAATTCGACAAAAAGGCGGAACGGTAAAAGCGGTCATCGCCGACGTTACTAAAAAGGAGGAGGCAAAAAAATTAATCGATGCTGCATTAGATTTTGGTGGGATAGATATTTTAATCAATAATGCTGGCGGTCTTATTAAGCGGGTGCCAGTGGCTGATTTTGATGAAGATCATTTTCAGACCGTGATGGATGTTAATTTAAAAACAACATTTTTGATGTCCCACCTGGTCATTCCATATATGAAGGAGAAGAAATCGGGCAAGATCATCCACTTCTCTTCACAGGCAGCCCATGATGGTGGAGGCCCTGGTGCTGTGGCTTATGCCGCTTCCAAAGGCGCGGTGTGGACATTTACTAAATCGCTGGCAAAAGAATTGTCACCGTTCGGCATCACCGTGAACGCTGTCTCCCCAGGATTCATCGCCCAAACTGCTTTTCATAATACTTTCACATCGAAAGAAGTCCATGAAAAAATGCCCAGTGTGATCCCATTAGGACGATTGGGTGAGTCCCAGGATGTAGCAAAAGTAGTTCTGTTTTTAGCATCTGAACTATCGGATTATTTGACGGGGCAGTCGATTGAGGTGAATGGTGGATTGTATATGCCTTAATTTTGTCATAAAACTCGGATTGCGCGGATGACGCGGATTTACACGGATTTTTTTGTGTGCAAACGTGGGACGTAAGATGCGAAACGTGAAATGTACTGTGTTTTTTTCAATCGTTTTACATCTGCCGTATCACGTTTGACATAATATTTAATCTGCGAAAATCCGCGTAATCAGCGTCATCCGCGTTCTATAATCCATTTTTGGAGAGGAAGAAAAAATGAATCGAATTATATTATTTATTTTCATCATAATTTTAGTGATAAACCATCAGGGCTTTGCAAAAGAGCGACCAAGCCTGATCATCACCAAACAGGAAGCTGCTGAAATCAAAACCGCATTGGGAAAATATCCACTGCTGGATCGTTCGATTAAAATGATTAAGAATACTGTTGAAAAAGCTTTGTCTAAACCGATGGAAGTCCCATCCCCAGGCGAAGCTGGCGGTTACGAGCATGAGCGACATAAACAGAACTATCGCGAGATGCAACATGCGGGCATTCTGTTTACCATAACGGCTGATGAAAAATATGCCCATTTTGTTCGGGACATGCTGCTCGAATATGCGAAACTTTATCCCACTCTTGGTAAGCATCCCTTTTCTCATAAACAAGCGCCAGGCAAGCTGTTTCATCAAATGCTCAATGAAACGGTCTGGTTGACCTATACCAGCATGGCTTACGACTGCATTTACGACTGGCTGGATCAGGCGACGCGGGACAAAATCGAAAAAAATGTCTTCCACATCATCATCGATTGGTTTATCACAGAGAACCATCACGAATTCAACCGCATTCACAATCACGGCACCTGGACGGTTTGCTCCATCGGATTGATCGGTTATGTGCTTGGAGACAAAAATTTGGTTGATATGGCGCTCTATGGGACTGAAAAGGATGGTAAAGGTGGATTTCTGAAGCAACTCGATTTGTTGTTTTCACCTGATGGCTATTATATGGAAGGACCATATTATGTCCGGTACGCCCTTCGCCCATTTTTCTTTTTTGCTGAAGCAATACAGCGAAATCAACCTGAATTAAAAATATACGAGCATCGGGATCAGATTCTTAAAAAAGCATATTATTCAGCAGTGCAGACCACATTTCCAAACGGTATTTTTCCGCCAATCAACGATGCCTCCCGAACAATGGATATCAAAGCGCCCGGCGTTGTTTTGGGGAATTCCCTGGTGTATTCCCAATATGGTAGTGATGTCAATTTGCTTGGAGTCGCCAAAATTCAACAGGAAGTCATTTTAAACGGTGCTGGTTTAAAATTGGCACAGGATTATGCTGAACTTGATGTCGTTCCAGATTATGATTGGGGAAGCACTGAATTTACCGATGGATATGATGGTAAACAGGGCGGTCTCGGAATTCTGCGTACGGGAACAGGTTATGCACAATCCATGCTTTTGATGAAATACGGTGTTCATGGCGCCGGGCATGGTCATTTTGATAAATTGCATTTCATTTTTTATGAACAGGGAAAAGAAATTATCCCTGATTATGGTTTCTGTCGCTGGATTAACATTGAGCCAAAATTTGGTGGGCGTTATCTCCCTGAAAATAAATCTTATGCCATGCAATCGATTGCTCACAATACCGTTACGGTGGATCAAAAATGCCAGAACAATTTCAGCCGAAAAGCAGCGGATAATATGTCAGCTAAGCGTCACTTCTTTGACACCAGCGATCCCAACGCTCAGGTAATGAGCGCACTTGCTGATGATTATTATCCAGATGTTAAGATGCAGAGAACGATGTTTCTGATAAAGCATGCTCGATTGGAATATCCTGTGATCGTCGACCTCTATCGGGTGACCAGTGATAAAATGCATAGTTACGATTATCCCATCCATCATCGCGGTCAATTCATTACTTCCAATTTTCAATTTGAAGCAAATGCACAATCTCAAAAACCGCTTGGCGATGATTACGGCTATCAGCATATCTGGAATGAAGCTTCTGCAAAGACCAACGAGTCTCCCAAAATCACCTGGCTGGATGGTAATCGATATTATTCTCTAATTTCGGCTGCTTCGCCAAATAGCGAAATTTTCTTAGGTCGAACAGGCGCCAATGATCCGAATTTTAATTTGATTTCAGAACCCATGTTCATTATTCGAAGACAGGCAAAGGATCATCTTTTTGCCACGGTAATCGAGCCGCATGGCTATTTCAATGAAGCCAGGGAGCAATCGGACAACGCTCGTGGGAATCTATTGGAAGTGAAAGTTATTGGACACAACAATACAGGTTCAGTGATTGAAGTCGTTGGCAAAAATGATCTGCACTGGCGGATTATGGTGAATAATGGAAAAGCATCGGAGACGGAAAAGCATTCGGTTGTTTTTGAGGGGAAGGAGTATTCGTGGGTCGGGAATTTTAAGGTGGAGTTGGAAGCAAAGTAGATGAGGGCTGCAATTCAATTTAATATAATGAATTATTTTAATTGAGAATAGTGAATTGAGAATTGTCAATTGACAATTAAAGAGGAGCGGAAGCATGAAAAAAATCAAAGGACTGCGCTGGTGGATTATTGGACTCATTGCATTAGGTACAGTGATAAACTATATCGATCGATCTGCACTCGCAGTGATGTGGTGGGCAGAAGGTGATTGTATTGCAAAGGATCTCGGCTATACCACACAGGATATTGCCAAACAACAGTACGCGATAATTCTGAATGTATTTATGGTATTTTACGCTATTGGACAGTCATTGATGGGACGAATTTTTGACAGGATAGGTACACGTATCGGATTTGTTCTTTCCATAACAGTTTGGAGTATTGCCACCATGCTCCATGCAGCGGCACGCTCAGTTTTGAGCTTCAGTATTTTTCGCGCTTTTCTGGCAGTTGGAGAGGCTGGCAATTGGCCAGGAGCTGTAAAGTCCAACGCCGAATGGTTTCCGCAGAAGGAGCGAGCGGTTGCCCAGGGAATTTTCAACGCTGGCGCATCCATTGGATCGGTTATTTCTCCGCCGCTGATAGCCATATTATTTGTATTTTTTGGCTGGAAGGTCACTTTTTTCGCACTTGGAAGCCTGGGCGTGATCTGGATCATTCCCTGGCTCGTTCTCAACAAGACCAGCCCAGAAAAACATCCCTGGATAAGCGAAGCAGAAAGAGCTTACATCCTTGAAGGTAAAAAAACTGTGGAAACGGAACTAGAGGCTGATGGCGATAAAAAATTGAGCATTCTACAAATTTTGTCTTATAAAAAATCCTGGTCGGTTTTAGTCGCCCGATTTTTCCATGAACCAATCTGGTGGCTATTCGTCGGTTGGATGCCTATCTACCTGGCAGCAACTTATAAATTTGATGTCAAATCAATTGGCGCCTTTGCCTGGGTTCCTTATGTAGGAGCTGCTCTTGGCAGCATTGCAGGCGGGTGGTACAGTGGCAAACTATTGGCTGAAGGAAAGACTGTCGGTAAGGCAAGAAAAACAGCTATAACTCTTGGATCATCGCTGATGTTTCTCGGTCTGGTGGTAACTATATTTTTTGCTGATACTCCTGAAAAATTTGTAGCGATAGTAGCCGTCGTACTTTTTGGATTTCAGTTTTCCATTGGCAATATACAAACCATTCCCAGCGATATTTTCAAAGGTCCTTCCGTAGGCAGTCTGGCTGGATTTGGTGGCACTGTAGGCGTATTTTCAGTAATTGCTTTAAATTTTTTAGTACCTGTCATTACAAAAGCATCTTTTACACCCGCATTTGTGATTATTGCTTTATTTGTGCCATTGGGTGTTCTGGCAGTTTACTTTTTCGGTGGAAAATTGTTGCCGGTGAATGAATAGGTCGAATAAAAATATTGTGAGGATTTTATTAAAGCTCAAGTAATGAAGGTAAATGTTAGGCTTTTAGAGGAGGCAAAAATGGTTAGAATATTTAAATATCTTTTATTGTTTATTATAGCTTCTCAATTAGTAAAGGTGATGTATGCTCAATCTGGTGAAACAATTATAATTGAAGGTATTGTTGAGTCCAACATTGGTAATCCTATAGTTAATGCTAAAGTCAAAGTGATGGATTTAGGCATTTCTGATTTAGTTGATTCAACTATGACTGATATGACGGGATTTTATCATTTAGAAATAGCAACGGTTACAGATGTAGAAAAAATTAAAACAATACCCAATTCTTTTTCACTTTCTCAAAACTATCCTAATCCTTTTTCCATGAATACTAATATCAGTTTTACAACCGAAAAAAAAGGATACGTCAAATTAGAAGTTTTTAATGTTATCGGTCAGAAAGTAATCACCCTTTTTGATAATTATATTTCTCCAAATAAATTTAAAGTAAATTGGGATGGAAGGAATTTTAATGGTAAAAAAAATGCTAATGGAATATATATTTATCGCTTAACATTCGACGATCAAATAATATCCAAAAAAATGTTGTATAGTGACGGGGAAATCTTAGCTCCTCATATAGGCACTTCAACTTACCAAAACAGTAACCCTAATAATTACTCATTCTCAAAAATAAATGATGAATATAATTTTCAGATAATTGTATCGCATCCAACAATTGTCACAATAATTGATACCCTGGAAACTAATACTAATGAATCTACTTATATTGTAAATTATTCTGCGACTTATAGTAATTATTCGGGATATCCAAGTGATGTAATATCCTTTTTTGACCAATGGAAAATCACCTTAGGTGATGGTTCGAGTGTCAGAAATTTAATAAATTATGAGCATGAAGATTACTTTTATAATACAAATGATGGAACAGATTGGGTAGTTTATAAAACACCTAATTCTGGTGGTACAACACCAAATTCATCTAATACAAGATCAGAATTAAGACAATTATCAGAATGGACACCTGAAACTGGTGGTAAATTGACAGGTACATTAAAAGTAATGCATGTATCGACTACAGGTGATGCAAGAGTTCCTGCAACATTTTCAGTTGTAGTTGGACAAATTCATAGTTCGGAAGGGCATGAAAACGAACCTCTTAAAATCTTTTATAAAAAATTTCCAGGTCATACAAAAGGATCTGTTTTTTGGAATTATGAAATTAATACAGATGGTGATAATGGAGAAAGATGGGATTATTCAACGGCTGTTTGGGGCTATGATTGGTCAGTTGTTGGATCAAGTGCAACCTCATATCCTGCAGAACCTGGTGATGGTATTGAATTGGGTGAAGAATTTAGTTATGAAATAAACGTATATAATGGTATAATGTATGTTACATTTACAAGTGAAGGTCATACAACTAAAACATTCACAAAAAGTTTAGTGTCATCTGAATATACAAGTTATTCAGATATTCCACAACAAGTATTGACAGTATTCAGTTCAACAGGTCAGGATGGAACGGAACAAACAAATGCTTATGCAGGTGAATTACAATATTTCAAACAGGGTGCTTATAATCAAACTAATGGAAAGGATCCTGCAGATAATATGGTTTGGAATACTGGAGCAGAAACTTATGGTGGAGATTTAGCAGAACAATATGCAAAGGGTAGCTATGCAGAAGTTTGGTTTAAAGAAGCAACTGTAGGCTCCGGTACAGCACCTTAAAATTTTAATGAAAAGAGTGGGGACAGATCCCGGGGTATTTCTTTACAAAATACTATTGATTTTCAAATAAATATCACTTTGTCGAAATAATACCCCGGGATCTGATTGAAAAACATTTAATTTATTGGTACACAAAATCAATTTGAAGCTTTCTATTGATATTTTCAAAAGTGTCCGATAATGAATTTAATTAGGCATGATAATTAGCAATAAAAGGCTTTAAAACATTATAACTTCGAGCTTTTGAGTCTTGGCGGCTGAACAGTTCCCCAAAAAGAGAAAATATTATAATATTTATAAACGCTTAAAGGAGAATCAAATATGAAAACGCATATTAGAAATTCAGAT